>JAJRBS010000105.1 GCA_028679325.1 Methanoregulaceae archaeon
TCGAGAGTCCGACCACGGCGATGAACTCCAGAGGCTGTTCCACAAAACCGGCAAAGATGGCATTAGCCTCGGTGAAGACCGGGGAGAAGAGCACTCCCCACGAGGAGATGGTGAGGTCGGCCAGCATCAGCAGGCAGAAGCCAAGAAGCGCGAACGTCTGGAAACGGGTGAGGAAGCGACGGGTGGTCAATCTGAAAGTCCTTCCTTATGATGGATGGGTAAGAATAATGGGCTTCCGGATGCGGCAACTTCAGTCGGTGTTCTTCAAAAAAAATCCTTGCCGATTTCGATCCACGCCCCAGTCTTTCCGGTGAGTCAACCTATGTACGATATCCGGTACACAGTTCCGGCAAGGTCATCCGACACCAGGAGCGCCCCGTCCGGCATCACCAGGACATCCACCGGCCGGCCCCAGGCACTCCTGCCCTGGAGCCATCCCTCGGCAAAGATCCCATAGGAGACGGGAGTGCTGTTGTCACGCTTCACCAGGCTGACCCTGTACCCGGTCGGGACAATCCGGTTCCAGGAGCCATGCTCGGCGATGAAGACCTGGTTCCTGTAGTCACCCGGGAACATATCCCCGGTGTAGAACCGCATCCCGAGTGAAGCGACGTGGGCCGCCAGGGGCAGGGCCGCCGGGACGTACCCGGCGCAGGAGCCGCCGGCATTCAGGTCAGGGTCCGGGATGTTCTCACCATAGCAGTACGGGAAGCCGAAGTTGAGGCCTCCTGCCGTTGCAATATTCAGCTCGTCAGGGGGGAGGTTCTCCCCCAGGAAGTCCCGGCCATTGTCGGTGAACCAGAGCTCCCCGGTCAGGGGATCCCAGTCGAAACCGACGGTATTTCTTATTCCCGAGGCATAGAGCTCGAGCTCCGTGCCATCCGGGTTCATCCGGTGGAGTGCAGCATAATCAGAGGATGGCGGAATACAGGCGTTGCAGGGGGCGCCGACCGGCACGTAGAGTTTCCCATCCGGACCGAATGCGATGAACTTCCAGCCGTGCAAAGTGTTATCGGGGAAGGCGTCGCTGACCACCACCGGGACCGGGGGATTATCAAGACGCTCGGCGATATCGTCGTACCGGATAACCCGGCTGATCTCGGCAACGTAGAGAGACCCGTTCCGGTAGGCGACACCATTCGGCATGGTGAGCCCATCGGCGATGATGACCACGCGATCGGCCCTCTGGTCCCTGTCGCTGTCCACCAGGGCATAGACCTTCCCTTCTCCCCTCGTACCCACGAAGACCAGGCCATCAGGTCCCCGGGTCAGGGACCGGGCTCCCGGGACGTCCTCTGCATAATAATCGATGCGAAACCCGGGCGGAAGGCGTATGGTATCGAGAGGCAGGTCCCGGCCGGGGTTCCCCGGAGAGGTGGGGCGGGGGATGAGAGCAAGGAGAACCAAGGCTATGATGACCATCGTGACAGCAAGGAGTGCAACAGTTCTCTGTCTCATGGCCTGTCACGCAGGGAATGGCAGGGAACCATTAAATATCCTTTCGCCCACTCTACCGTTCGTTGAAAAGGAAGTTTGTACGAAACATGACTGTTCTTGACTGCTGCAGGATAGATGTGGTCACGGCGTCACCCGATGCAAAGGTGAACGAAGTTGCCGAGCTGATGAGCGATTCGAATGTGGGCTGCGTGGTCATCACTAATGACCTGTGCCCGGTCGGCATCGTCACCGACCGCGACATCGTCACCCGGGTGCTTGCCCCGGGAAAGGATCCGAAGAAGACTGCGATTTCCGAGGTGATGACCCGGGACCCGGTGGTGGTCGAGGACGGGACTGGACTCTTCGAGGCCATGCAGTTGATCCGGGACGAGTGGGTCCGGGGGCTGCCCATCATCGACGGCGATGGGAGGCTTGCCGGCATCATCACCCTGGATGATATCATCCGGCTGATCGGCCAGGAGATGCAGTATATCGGCGATGTCATACGGGAGGCTTCACCGGCTGAATGAGACTCCTTCATTGGCTAATGCAGCGGGGCATCGTCCAGATATCCCCCTGATCAGCACACGGTTCGCAAGGTCTGTTGGTTCGAGGGGTTCCGGTACAACCACCCTGTCTCCCAGCTGAAAGCCTCCCCAACACATAAAAACCCGTGACGCATTATGCCCTCCTATGCTATCACCCGCTGCCATTGAAGACGCCGCCCGACTTCTTTCGGGGGCCATCATCCGGACCCCCCTGGTCTACTCGCCGACCTTCTCGGAGATGAGCGGAGCAGAGGTGTACCTGAAACTGGAATGCATGCAGAAGGCCGGGTCCTTCAAGGTCCGGGGTGCCATGAACAGGATCCTCTCGGACAGAAGTTCCCTCGGGAAGAACGGGGTGATCGCCGCCTCGGCCGGCAACCATGCCCAGGGGGTGGCGGTAGCTGCCCGGAGCACCGGGATACCGGCTACAATCGTGATGCCGGAATGGGTCTCGCCGAGCAAGCAGGAGGCGACGGCCGGCTACGGGGCAACGATCGTTCTTGTGGGAAAGAGCCTGCAGGAGAGCATCGATCATGCCCTGGCGCTCGCGGCTTCCCGGGAGATGACCTTCATCCACCCTTTTGATGACGAACTGGTGATCGCGGGGCAGGGGACGATCGGGCTCGAGATCCTCGAAGACCTGCCTGATGCGGGTATGGTGGTGGTCCCAGTCGGCGGGGGAGGCCTTATTGCGGGAATCGCAACAGCGGTAAAGGAGAGGCGGCCGGAAGCCCGGATCATCGGGGTGCAGGCGGAGAGCAGCCCTTCGGCGGTGGAGGCCCTCCGGGCCGGCAAGCCAATCACCATCGAGTCCGAGCCTTCAATCGCCGATGGCATCCGTGTCACCTGCACCGGGAAGCTGGCATTCCCGGTGATCCGGGACCTGGTCGAGGAGCTGGTGGTTGTTGATGACGACGAGATCATAGCCGCCATCCTGGCCCTGCTCGAACGGAAGAAGGTGCTGGCTGAAGGGGGCGGGGCAGCCCCTCTCGCCGCCCTGATGACCGGGAAACTCCCGGTCAGGGAGAACGAAAAAGTCGTGCTGGTGATCTCCGGCGGGAACGTCGATTCGTTCCTTCTCGAGCGGATCCTCCGGAAAGGACTCTTGTTGTCCGGGAAGATCCTGCAGGTGACGGTCGAGATGGAGGAGGAGGGACGGTCGGTTGCCGAACTCCTCGCCCTGGTGGCTCGGGAGGGGGCCACGCTCATCCGGCTCGACCAGGAGAGGGCTGCGCCGGATTTGGCCCTTTCCATGATCTTGATCACACTCGAGCTGGAGGTCAGGGACCGGCAGCACCAGGAGCAGCTCTTACGGGTCTTGTGGGGAGCAGGGTATCGGATCACCCCCTTGATACCTCACGCGGATATCTCGCACGGTTTCTACCATTCCATGGAGAGTGGTGATACGGAATAAAAAGTTCGTGGTTTGTCTGATTTTCCTTCCAATTTCCATCAAATCAGGAACAGCAACCAGGAAAGATAATCTTCACCTCGTAATGAACAAATCAGGATCGATCACCGATTTGTTGGTTTCCTGTTTAGGACGTAGTCAAGGAAAGTGACGATCATGATTGAGGGAGTTGCGATTATAGTAAGGAAAAAGACCATACCACCGAAGAGGAAGAAGGCTCCCCTTTCAGTCCTGGAAAGCCGCTCGTTCATATTATACCCCCCTGCTGTCGCCCAATTCCCGCGAGATAAAGCCCTGTAAAAATCCAAAAAATCCTAGCCGTTTATTCTCCAAGGACATCTGATAGGAGAGCTTGGAATTGTTCACCGATAAGCATTCCGAGAGGGCATGATAGGACATATGTAATAAAGGAATGAAACCCAACGGGATGGTGTTGACGGGCCCGGTATCTATACCTATGTTTATCAGGATGCACGAGGATACTGTCCTCTAAAAAACGGGGATGAGAGGAGTGAAACGATATGCAACGATGGCCGGGCTGGTGCTGGTCTTCGCCCTCCTGGCCGCACCGGCGGCTGCCTTTACCATGGACAGCCTGAACATTGCCGTCAAAGAGAACGGGAATGCAGAAGTTACCGCCGATTACACCCTCACCTGGCTCGAGCGGATCGGGATCTTCATGCGGATAGCCCAGCCTGAGGCCCTGCTCACACAGACACTGGAACAGTACTCGGGAAAGGACGTGACAGTTAAATCGGTCACTCCGGGCAGGACCTTTTTGTCGATCAACGATTTCGCCGTTGTACGGCATACCGGGGAGAAACCCACCTATGTTACGCCCACCCTTGACTTCTCGGGGGTTGAGCCAGCTATCAGGGGCTACCGGTTCTCGCGGTTTATATCTGTCGATGCCTCGCCAGGACTGACTGTTGTCTCCTTCCCTGACGGGCACCAGCAGGTCTTCTACAACGTGCTTGTCATTCCCTCGATAACATATACAGAAGGTTCATCACCGGGCTGCTGCTAAAGGCCATGCGAAGAGGGGAGATCACGATCTCCTTTCCCGGGAACTCCCTGAGGGGAACGACTTTTTTTCCTGGCAGCGCGAGGTTAGCTGCACGTCACCGATAGTCCTGGGAAAACCCTGTCGCGGGGTCAAGGTACACAGACCCGACCTGTATCGATGAGATCCCCCCGAGATTTTCCAGAGGTGCCCTGAAGCGGATGATCCCTCGTACAACGTCCAGGCTCTCCACGATGCCAAGGGAGATGGCCAGCATCTCCCGGTCGCAGAGCCCGACCAGGAGCCCCCGCCAGACCTCCTCCCGGAAGGTCTCGGGGACCCTGCCGTGAAAACCCACTCCTTCAAGCGGCATCTCCCAGCTGACAGCCCGAGAGAAATAGTCCCGGAACTTCTCCATGCGGTACCATGTCCGCCAGCTCCGGCTCCGGGTCCTGACCGAGAGGGAGGGGGAGAGGGTCCGGACTTCCATGCCTGGCCTTCCCCTGAAGTTGGCGAGAATCGGATCGAGCTCGTCCTCCCGGGAAACGGCCAGCAGGAGACCGGGGTTAAGGATATCGATCATCCGGATATGGAACTCCCCGGCCACCAGCCCGCTGACCCATCCGGGCGAATCGATGATGATGTAGGAGGCATCGCTCTCATGGGCCATCTGGAGCAGGCGGGCAGCCCCGGCCATCTCCTGGATGAGGTGGCCGGACGGGGACGTTGACCCCACGAACCGGAGCGCTGTCCGGAATGGCACGCGACCCCCATCCCTGTACAGGGCCAGTCCTACGGTGGCCGGAGGCCCTATGGTGGACTGCCCAGTGTCGCAGTCAAGGTAGGCAGAGACGGAATCCCGGGAGATTTCCTCCACCAGGAAACGGCAGAGCGTGCTCTTGCCGGTATCGGTTGCACCGAGCAGGTAGACCACCGCCTCCTTCGTGCCTCTCAACCCTGAAACCAGTTCCCGCCATTCCGGATGGACGATGACCCCGTTCTCTTTCACTGCTGGCAGGTATTCTTCGTTGAAATAAATAGGATGCGGACACGTGATCCGGCATGAATCCAGAAATAAAAAATCCCCGGATTCATTTCCGTTTGAAATAATACGGACGATAATGGTTTTTTTCTCCGGAAATTTTTATGGCAGGCGGGGTATCTGAGACATGAGATGTGGAAGCATCAATACGGGATCCCTTCATGCAATGACCTGCTTGCAGGAAAAAAGAAACCACTTTTATGTATAGCATCATTCGGTTTATTGCAAACGGAGAGGTCGGCGTGATAACGATGCATTCCCTGAGAAAATATCTTCAAATTTTTGTTCAATGGAAGATTCAGAAGAAATCATTGCGTTTCAGAGCAACGTGTGTGAAGGCCTAAGGACGCATGTATTCCTGTCCGGGACAGCCTGCTATTCCACAACCCGCTGTCCGACCACCTGCTAAGAAGATTGTTCGTTTGCTTCCGGCTGCGGCTCATGGACCTCTTCCTTCTCCCGCTCGGCCGGCTGGGGGCGGTGGTTGGTATCGGTCAGAGGGAAGTACTCCTGGTATACCCTCTTTCGCTCCTCGAGGTCGGTGTGCAGGTAGATCTCGGTAGTCTTGATCGAAGTGTGACCAAGGTTCTCCTGCACCACCCGGAGGTTCTTTGATCGCCGGTAGAGCTCGCTTGCATAGCTGTGACGGATCTTGTGGGGGGTGATCCCCTGGGGGGCGTACTTCTTGAAGATATGCTGGACCGACCGGGGGGAGATGTGATGACCCATCTGGCCGGTAAAGAGCGGTCCCTCGATGCGGTTCCCGATGAACTTGGAGAGCTCGGCCAGGGTATCAGGGTCCATGAACACGATCCTGAACTTTCCCCCTTTCCCCCTGACCCGGATAGTCTCGTCCTCGAAGTCGATGTCCTCGATATTGATTGCGCAGAGCTCCGACACCCTGACTCCCGTGGCATAGATGGTCCGCACGATCAGCCTGTCCCGGGGGTCCTCGATGGAATCTATCAGCCGGATAACCTGGCTGTGCTTCAGGTACCGGAGCTCCTGGTCCTTGATCTTCGGCCGCTCGATACTGGGCATGGGGTTTGCGGTGATCTCTCCCTGGGCATACAGGAAGCGGTAAAAAGAGCTGAGCGTGGATATGATCCGGTGGGTGGTCTTCGGCTTGTAGGTCTTCATGGAGCCGATGAACGTGAGGTAGTCAGAGATGACTACCGGTTTGACCTCGACCGGGGTATCGAGCCGGGCCCGGGAGAGGTCTTCCCAGTAGAGCACCAGCTTCCGGGGGTCCTGGGTCCTCCTGAGCCAGACATAGTAGGCAAAGTGGCGGACCACCTGCTCATAGCTCTGGATGGTCCGGGGCGAATAGTTGCGCATCCGGAGGTAATACCGGTACCTTCCGAGCCACTCCGAAAAATACCCCCCCTCCATGCTCTAATCTTTAGAAGAACCCATAATTAAAGGTTTGCGCGAAATGCCTATTCTGCGCAACCACACTTCGACGGGAGAAAAGGTGGGTCCTTTCCTGGTACCAGGCCTTAAGCAGGAGGGGTCTGACTGCCTGATGAAGGAGGCAAGGCCCCATTGTAACTATTTTGGGAACTCATAATATGAAAACCGATGGTCCTCAATAATCCCATCAAGGGTGTCCAAAACTCAAAAGAGAGAGCAAAGGCCCAAAACAGGGGTTCTTTTCATTTTGCAGGTAGTATGACCGATCAGAAGGGAGATCGGCCGTTCCTGGCCCGCTATCGAGGTCTGTTTTTTTGGCGGGTTTTGATACGTCGATGGCTTTTGTGTGATCTTTTCCCTGCAGGATTCATTCCTGTTTCTGGGAAAAGTTGGTAGGATCTTCACGTACGACCTTAAGATAATCTGGGAGTGAGGTCATAAATTTTTGAATCTGACCTGCTGATGAACCACAGGAAGACTGATCGGGAAGACCTCTTCTCTTCATTGACCATAACCGATCCTTCATGGCGATGAACGTTTTTCCACGGACCTGGCCGACCTTGAGTTCGACAGCAGGATTTTTCCCGATAATGTTCGCTAGTCGGCAGGACGGGAGGAAATCTTTCATTCGTTTGATCTGCAGAGATTTTCGGAAATCCGGTTATAGCCCCCTCTGACTTTGAGCGATGCATTTTCACGACAGGAAATGCCGAAAAATAATCTTAGGAATTTCGTCTGAAAACACTGATCCAATCCTGCGATCGTGTCATCGAATCTGCATTCAGACGCTTCTTTCGATACCCATACCCGAGATCTCCA
>JAJRBS010000206.1 GCA_028679325.1 Methanoregulaceae archaeon
ACATCATACCCCTGCAGTACCCCCCGAAGTTCCCTGCCGCCCTTGAGGGAGACGATTACTGGCTGCCGGTTCAGCACCTGATCCAAAATATCCAACGGCCGCTTCGTCATAAGTTATCCCCGTTTTCCATCACTGTGGAGTAATATATGTGCGCGGGAGTGATACTTAAAGCCTTGCGAGCCACCTTCTGCCACCCGGATCGAGTGGTAAGCATTCATCCCTGCGTGTATGCAGGTATGCCACTCTGGCTGAAATGCTTTTTCATCATCCGGTTATCACTAAGATTGAGCATGGTGAAGATAACCGGTAAAAAAAGGCACAGCATCAGGAAATCCCAGATTGAAGACCTGTTCTCATCCCTGGAGAGAGAGATAGGGGAGTCGGCGTCCCTCTTCCGGGGTGCCAGCGTTGAATTGCTGGAAACGAGTTCCGGTGAAATCCTCTACCTGATTGACAGGAAACCGCAACTCATGCAGGGAGACGGATTTGTATTCCCGACACTGAAAGGACTTCTCGAACACCCCTTTCCGGAACGCAGAGTGGTCGTGGATGCCGGGGCTGTCTCCTTTGTCATAAATGGGGCGGATGTCATGAGGCCCGGCATCATTTCGCTGTCCGAGGATATAGTTGCCGGCCGGCCGGTTCAGGTCGTGGAAGAGAGACACAAAAAACCCCTTGCGCTTGGAATGGCCTTGTTTGATTCGAGAGAGATGCGGGAGAGAAAACAGGGGAAGGTCATTAAGACTTTTCACTATGTCGGGGATGACCTGTGGAACCTGGAGTTTTGAAAAATACACCGGGAGATTCAGGGAGTGAGATGCTTCCGGCCCAATGCGGCCTTTTTTCTAATAGATACTATTAAATAAAGAATAATCGACATTTTTGCTATGGTTAAATTTCTTGATTCGCTCCTTGGCAAATCAACACCCTCAACCGAAGACGATTATATGGATCTCGACCTCGAGTCCTTTGAAGAGGCTGAGGCCGGCGCTCCGGCGATGTTTGTTAAGATTGCCGCTATCGGCGACATCAAGGAGAGCCCGAAGATCAAAGACGAGATCTATAACGGAAATATCGTCATCGCCGATATCTCCCGCCTGAAGATGGACAAAGTGATGTACGAACGGGTTCTCAAGGACTTAAAAGAAGTCGCAAAAGATGTTAATGGTGATATCATCGGTCTTGGGGACCAGCGTTACGTGGTCATAACTCCCAACTCGGTCAAGATCTCCCGCGAGAAGATCGGTGGTGTCGAATAGGTGCGCACCGTTGTACCGGGCCCCTGCCCGGTCTGCGCAACTGAGATACAATACCTGTACCAGACTGAAGACATTCCCTATTTTTCAGAGCTACTCATCATTTCAGCCCGGTGCCCTTCCTGCGGTTACCGCCTGGCTGACACCGGGCTTTTGAAAAACGCAGAGCCCAGCCGATGGGAGGTTTTCATCACTTCCCCTGATGACCTGATGATACGGGTGATTCGTAGCATGAACGGGATCATCAGGATACCGGAGCTCGGAGTCAGGATCGATCCCGGGCCGGCCTGTGAGGGGTTCGTGTCGAACGTCGAGGGGGTGCTGAACCGGGTTTTGAGTGTCGTGGAAAACCTGGAACGCTGGGCCGAGAGCGAGGAGGAGAGGGACAGGGCACAAGGTATTCTGATCCAGATCGCCCAGATAAGGGAAGGTAAGCTACCGGCAACTCTCATCATCGACGATTTTACCGGCAACAGCGCAATTATCTCGGACAAGGCCCGGGTCTGCGGAATAGAGGGAATTGATGAGGAGGGAGAAGAGGAAGAGGGTTTAGGGGATTAGATCAGGAGATCGCCATTCCCTCGAGCATAATTCCCGGCTCTTCTGTGATCTGTCCAACGACACGTGCATCGGGAAAAATCTTAGTGATGGCTGATATGCTTGTTTTGGGGCCAACAAAGGCATAGCCCATCCCCATGTTAAAGGTGCGGAACAGCTCGTCCCGGTCGATATCTCCGGCCCCGCTAATCCACGCAAAGATCTCCGGCACGGGGAGGGGGGTTTCAAATGAAAACCCGTATCGGGACAGGCGCGTGAAATTGAGGAGTCCTCCCCCGGTGATATGACACATACCATGGATCTCTGTTCTCCGGCAGACCTCCAGGGCTCCGGCATAGATGCGGGTTGGTGTGAGGAGTTCTTCTCCGAGAGTCCGGCCGTTCGAAAGCCTCTTGTTCCACGCATTCTGCATATCGACCACCTTGCGGCCAAGGGTGAGACCGTTGCTATGGATTCCTGAGGAAGGAACGCCGATGATATGGTCACCAGGTCGTATCTTCTCTCCGGTCACGATGCGATCCTTTTCCTGTAGCCCCATACAGGTCCCGGCCAGATCAAGTCCCATGACCAGACCCTTGAGGGTCGCCGTCTCCCCACCGACGATATCTATATTCGCCTGACGGGCACCTTCGTTGAGGCCACGGCCTATCTGGGCCATCTTCTCGATTGATATAGAGTCAGCGGCAATGTAGTCCACGAATGCAACCGGCTCCACGTTCATAACATAAAGGTCGTTGACATTCATAGCGATGCAATCGATTCCCACAGTGGACCAGTCAGACAGCCTGTCCGCCACGAGCATCTTTGTCCCCACGCCGTCAACCGTTAAGGCGAGGACATGATTGCCCCAGCCTATTAAACCCGCAAAGTGACCAACATCCCCGGTCATGCCCACCGCACCTTTCCTACGGTAGGTGAGCGCCTTGACGAGGGCAGAAATACCCTCCGCCTCCGTCACTATATCAACTCCGGAGGACCGGTACGATAACGGTTCAGGCATCGTCCTCCCGGGAAAGATTGAATTCATCGTGAAGGATCCGGACCGCCCTCGGGCCGTCTTCCTCCCTGACGACGAATGAGATGTTGGCCTCAGATGATCCCTGTGAGATCATCATGACATTCACTTCGCCGTTCCCCAGGGCAGTAAAGATACGACCTCCCGTTCCTTTGGCCCCGGCCATTCCGGATCCAACCACTGCCACAGCTGCGACATCGCGATTGGCGGTTACTTCCCGGACGAGGCCCTGGTGGGTCAGGGGTGTCAGGGCGTCAAGGGCAACGGAACCCTGGCTCTCATCCACGATCAGGGATATGTTTGCCTCAGAAGAGCCCTGGGATATCATCATCACGTTGACATCCCTGTCCGCAAGGGCAGAGAATATGGCCTTTGCAACTCCCGGCCGACCGATCATCTGGGCACCGCAGATATTGACCAGGGTTACCTTGCTGATATAGGTCAGGGCCTTCACGACCCTCCTGTCCCATTTCTCATGGCGAACGATGCATGTCCCGGGATGTGAGGGATTGAAGGTGTTCTTGACCCGCACAAGGATGTTCTTCTTCATGGCCGGTTCTATGGATCTGGGATGCATCACCTTGGCCCCGAAATAGGAGAGCTCCATGACTTCGAGGTAGGAGATACTCGGGATTACCCGTGCGTCATTGATGACCCGTGGGTCCGAGGTCATGATGCCGTCAACGTCCGTCCAGATCAGGATTTCATCGGCATCGATTCCGGCACCGATGATCGCAGCTGAATAATCAGATCCACTCCTCCCCAGAGTCGTGACGATCCCCCGCTCCGTGCAACCCATGAAACCCATGATGACCGGGACCATATCATTGAGAAGGGGCTGTATACGACTCCTGATCCTTCCCTCACTTTCGGGGAGGGACATTGCTTCGCTATGCTGGGGGGTGGTCAGAATCCCTGCTTCGCACCCATCCATGACCATGGAAGGAATACCCCGCTGGCGGATAGCGCTGCAGACGACCGGTGCATTCAGCCGTTCGCCATAGGTGATGATGTAATCAAGGGACCGGGGGGTAAGCTCCCTGAGATTGTGGACCGCATTCAGGATATTTTCCAGATCGCACAATCGCTCTTCGAGAATGCTTTCCGTATCATCTGCCTGCTCCCCCCCGAGATCGGCCAGAACCTTCTGGTGCCTCTGACGAAGGGACTGGATGAAGGGTTCGATGGTTGCAGCGCTGCGACTGTTGGCGATCTCGGTGGCGATCGCGATCAACTGGTCGGTAACACCTCTCTGGGCTGAGACAACCACGGCGATCTCATTCCCAACCCTGCGCTGTTCTTCTATGATGTCAACAACCCTGCTGACGCTTTCGGCATCAGCCACTGAAGTGCCGCCAAATTTCATCAGAAATCTCATTCGGGCTCACACAGTCCTTTGCATCTCTTTATGTTACTCTGTGACGCAGCTCATAATAAGATGCATTCCGATGAGGAGCGAGAGGCGCACGTCCTCGTTATCGGGAGTGGTGGGGCCGGCGTCCGTGCGGCGATTGAGGCTTCCACCTACGGCGAGACTATTCTTGTTTCAAAGACCCTTGCAGGAAAAGGGGGGTGCACCACCATGGCCGAAGGAGGTTACAATGCTGTTCTCCGGGAACAGGACAGCTGCGATATCCACTTCGAAGACACCATGAACGGAGGGGCCCTGCTGAATGATCCCGCCCTGGTCCGGATCCTTGTTGATGAGGCGCCCCGAAGGATGGAAGATCTTCTCCGCTGGGGGGCGGTCTTCGACGTGACGGACTGCTGCGAGGTAGCCCAGCGACCTTTCGGAGGGCAGAGGTTCGCAAGAACGTGCTACGCCGGTGACAGGACCGGTCACGAGATGATCTCAACGCTGATTGACCGTCTTCACTCTACCGAGGTTTGGGTAGAGAACGAGATCACCATCATATCGCTCCTGAAAGACGGGGACAGGGTCAACGGGGCGGCAGGACTTGACCGGCAAGGGAATCTTCGGGTCATTCTTGCAGACAGTGTCGTGCTCGCTACGGGCGGGGGTACGAAGATCTATGACATCTCCACCAACTCTTCAAGCGGGACGGGCGACGGGTATGCACTTGGCTTCCGGGCAGGAGCAGAGCTTATCGACATGGAGCAGATCCAGTTTCACCCAACCGGAGCTGTTTACCCCTATGATGCCAGGGGGAGACTGGTGACGGAGGCGGTGCGCGGTGAAGGGGGACTCCTGCTGAACATCAACCACGAGCGGTTCATGGATCGATATGATCCTCAGAGGAAGGAGTTGTCAACCCGGGACGTGGTTGCCAGGGCGATTGCAACCGAGATCATGGAGGGTCGTGGCACCGTGAACGGCGGGGTCTACCTTGACGTGACCCATCTCCCGAGATCTCAGATTGAGACGAAACTCCCGATCATGCTTGAGCAGTTCCTCAAATTCGGCGTCGACATCAGGGATGAACCCATGGAAGTGGCTCCGACAGCCCACCACATCATGGGAGGTCTGCGTATCACCCCACAGGGAGAGACAACGGTACCTGGCTTATTTGCCTGCGGGGAGGTTGCGGGGGGGGTCCATGGCGCAAACAGGCTCGGCGGGAATGCTCTCGCCGATACCCAGGTCTTTGGCAGGCGTGCCGGAGATGCGGCCGGAAGAGCACCGAGCCTGGAGAAAATCGCAGATACCATGGGAATTGACGCCATCCAAAGCAGGCTCCGGACTTTCGATCAGGGGGATGTGCAGCCATCGACGGTCATCCGGTCCCTCCAGGTGGCTATGTGGGAGGGGGCAGGAATCTTCCGGAACGCCAAAGATCTTGAAAAGACTCTTGGCATCATCGACCATCTCTCAACACTGAAGATGAAGGCACCGGCTCGGGAGAATCTTGCAGGGTGTTGCATCGCCGGAAACATGCTCACCACGGCCAGACTGGTCGTGAAGGGGGCGTTGCTCCGAAAGGAGTCCCGGGGTGCACACGTTCGCCGGGACATCAGCCAGGCCTGGGATAACCGGACCTCGCCGTATAGTCATACCTATCAGTCCCTTGAGCGGGAGGGAATCGAGGTGCGACCATGAAAGAACTCCGGGTCCGGATCTTCCGTTTCAATCCGGAGGCTGAAGATCACCCGCATTATCAGCACTACCAGGTCAGGGCGAACGATGGTGCCCGGGTGCTTCACGTCCTTCAGGCCATCTCTGACGAGATGGATCCCACCCTTTCATTCCGTTACTGCTGCGGATCCGGCCAGTGCGGCAGTTGTGCGGTCAGAGTAAACGGGCAGGCAGTCCTGGCCTGCATGGAAGAGGCGAAGGATAGCATGACCGTTGAGCCGCTGGAGCTCCCGGTCATACGGGATCTTGTGGTACACATGGAGCCCTACCTCGAGGCCATCGCCTCCCTGATTCCAACAGGCGAGTTCCGCATGCCCACGCATGAAGAAGTTGAGGCCATGAAACCGCTCCGGAGCTGTATCGAATGCCTGGCCTGTGTTTCCGTCTGCCCGGCGCTGAAGGTTACCAAATTCGCAGGTCCGACCGTCATGCGCGAAGACATGCGTCTCGCCATCGATCCCCGTGACCATGAGGACAGGGTAACCGCATCAGTTGCGGATGGCCTCTTTACGTGTACTTCCTGCCAGGCATGCTGGAAGACCTGCCCGAAGGATATCCAGATCCCTGGCAAGGCCATCGAGAAGCTCCGGGCCCTTGCCAACAGGGAAGGGCTCACTCTTCCCCGCCACCAGGAAGTGGCGAAACTGATCCAGGACACGGGGCGAAGCGTGACCAGGACAGAACCAACCCTCATGGAACAGGTCCCCGAGGTCATAGAGCCACGGGGTGAAGTAAAGGGTACCGTGGGATTCTTTGTCGGGTGCATGTACAACCAGCGTCTCCCCAAATCCGCCCTGGACGCCCTTGAGGTGCTGAAAAGGAACGGAATCAGGGTTATTATCCCCCGGGAACAGGTGTGCTGTGGATCCCCCCTCATCAGGACCGGGCAGGTTGATTTCCTGGACACTATCAAGAGCCGTAACATCAATTGTTTCACATTCCGGGGCCTGGATGTGGTCATGACCATGTGTGCCGGATGCGGATCCACGCTCAAGCACGATTACACGACGCCCTTCCGGATCATGGACATAACCGAGGTCCTGACACGGTTCGGTATCGAACAGCCTGCACCCCTGGCCATCAAGGCAACCTACCATGACCCCTGTCACCTGCTCAGGGGGCAAGGCATCCGTGACCAGCCGCGTGAATTGATCACGAAGGTTGTTGACCTGGTCGAGATGCCGGCGATCTGTTGCGGGTCCGGCGGAGGCGTCAAATCGGGAAACCCGGCTGAAGCAGATGCTCTGGGAGAGCTCAGAAGAGCAGAGATAGAAAAAACCGGAGCTGAGGTGGTAATAACTTCCTGCCCCTTCTGTGAATACCACATCGCACCCCACACCGACAAACCAGTGAAAAACATCTGCACCATCCTCCTCGAAGGTTATGCAGAGAAAGACAGGAAAGAAAGACCCCCGGCGTAAGCCGATTGCCGGATTATTCTTCCCTTTTTCTTATTTCTGACCCTTATTTTGGGATTCTCCCTGCATCGGACTAATTCTTGCCATTGACCGGGGAACTGCCTGGTTCATACCATTCCCGCAAGGGAAAGGGCAATACAGACTCCCGGGGGTATGAGGAGATTGTCGTCAAGGGGCGAGAAGAGCTCGATCATACCTGCCACGACCACAGAAAGGGCCGCTGTTGAGAGGGGAACAAAGAAGGCAAGAACCACGAATGTTACTGCCATTCCGCCGAGAGTCCCCTCTGCTGTTTTATGATTAAAGATCCGGTGACGACCAAAATGAGAGCCGATGAGAGATGCCAGCCCATCAAGTATCGAGAAGGTTACGATGGCAGGAACCACGACCTCTTTGGGAAAAAGCGCAACGCAGAACAGGCAGCTGATAGCAAAGAAGAGTGCTCCTTTTCCGGGAAGTTCCCCTTTCCTCTCAAACCGCTCGACCATGAGAGAGATGACGGGTACGCGATAGCCCCGAAGGATTGCATCCGTGAAGATAAGCCCGATGAGTGTTCCGACCATCAGAACTGTAAGGGCAGTAGCCTTATCTGTGAAAAAAATCAGAGCAGCGATGGCCAGCCCGAAACCGATATGAAAGATCTTCCTGTACAACTCCCGCATTCAGAAAATCTTGGCCGTATCTGCTATAAGCAAACGATCTTTTGGAAAAGCGAAAGAGTGCCAACCTATAACCAGAAATAACTCATGATCCTGTAAAGGCAGAAGATGAGCGATGCGCTGCCCCTTTGGATTTCGGAAATTCCGGGAGCGAATATTGATTCAATCGCGGCTGGAGATTACCGGATACCACGGATCTCCACCGAGCTCTGGAGTTCCCGGCAGCGGATGGGATCTTCTCTCCAGGAGATCTCTTATCGTGCCTGTTTCAAGCCTCACCTCCCACGATTCTTCATTTCTGCGCTAACACGGCAGGGAGATTACGTTTACGATCCTTTTTCCGGAAGGGGAACAACGGTCATCGAGGCGGGGCTCCTCGGAAGAAGGATCATGGCCAATGATGTCAATCCTCTCTCTCTTATCCTTACCAGGCCGCGTTTCTTCCCTCCGTCGATGACCGACATCGAGGATCGACTATTAACGATTGATTTCACTTTTTCCCGGGAAACCGGCATCGATCTTTCCATGTTTTACCATCCCGATACAGAAGCGGAGATTACGTCGCTCCGCTCATACCTCAAGGGAAGAAAAAACAAGGGAGAGGAAGATGACATTGATGCCTGGATCCGTATGGTAGCCACGAACCGGTTGACCGGGCATTCATGTGGTTTTTTTTCCGTTTACACCCTCCCCCCCAACCAGGCAGTACCTCCCGAACGGCAAATAGCCATCAACCGGAAACGAGACCAGAGGCCTGAATATCGGGACGTCCGGAGTCTGATCCTGAAAAAGTCAGGTTCACTTCTGAGAGGCATCACCAGAGAGGAGAAAGAGACTCTACGGGAGGCAGGAGAGTGTGGTCTGTTTCTGACCTGCCATGCAGGACAGACACCCCGGATTCCTGACTGTTCGATAGCCCTTACCGTAACATCACCTCCGTTTCTTGACACTGTTCAGTATGCACAGGACAACTGGCTCCGTTGCTGGTTCAATGACATCGATGCTTCGGTGGTCGAGCGGGGGCTTACGGTCACTCGTTCTCTTGAGAGGTGGTGCGAGGTCATGGGTGCAACACTACGGGAGCTCCACCGTGTTACGAATGACGGGGGCCATGTGGCTTTTGAAGTTGGTGAAGTCCGGCGGGGAAGTCTTCATCTTGACGAACATATCATCCCCCTGGGAGGAAATGCCGGCTTTACGCCGGTCTGTATCCTTTTGAACCAGCAGCGGTTCACCAAGACCTCGCACATCTGGGGGATTAGCAACAACGATGGGGGCACGAATACCAACCGGATCGCAATCTTCAGAAAAGATGAATGAATTACCCTGTCAGATACTCGTGCGCTGACAGGGCTGCCTTTGCCCCTTCTCCGGCCGCGGTAATGATCTGTTTGGTCTTGATATTGGTCACGTCTCCTGCGGCAAATATTCCAGGAACGCTGGTCTTGCAATCGATATCGATGATGACTTCCTTATCATCATTCATATTCACGAGTCCCTCAAGGAAGTCAGTGTTGGGAATCCACCCGATCTGAAGAAATACTCCGTCAAGAACCAGATCGGTCTCTTTCCCGGATGATCGGTCCTTGATGGTTATGCCAGTCAGGACATTATTTCCCTGCAGTTTTGAGATGGTGGCATTCATATGGGTGATAATATTCTTGACTGATTCGTAGCGCTTTGTATAGCTCTCATCACATTTGAGGGTGCTCCGGACGATCAGGTGCACCTCCTTCGCGATCCTGCTCATTTCGAGGGCAGTCTGGAGAGCTGAGTTCCCAGCCCCGACCACCGCCACAATTTTGTCCCTGAAGAGAGGGCCGTCACACGTTGCGCAGACTGACAAACCCCGTCCCAGGTAACGGCCCTCGCCCTCGATACCGAGCGATTTCGGGTGCTTGCCCTGGGCAAGGATGACCGATCGTGCCCGGATACCCAGCCCGGTAAACGTGTTGGCCAGAAAATCATTACCGGTGCGGTCCAGGGTCAACACCCGGTCAAGTTCGAGTCGTATGTTGTTCTCCCGGGCCTGCTCCTCGAATTTGCGCATCAGATCATCGCCGGTGACCATTCTGTAGCCCATGTAATTCTCGATTGCCCAGGATTCAATAGCCTGCCCTCCGATATTTTCGCTCACGATAACCGTCTTCAGCATTTTACGGGCACAATAGACCCCTGCGGTGAGCCCGGCCGGCCCGGCACCAATGATGAGAACATCATACAGATCTCCCCCATCTTCTTTTCCGAAGAGCTCGGTTAGTCTCCGGACATCGAAACCGACAATCACCTCGTCATCGACCGTCACAACCGGAACCCCGTACTGGCCGGACACCTCGATCATCTTCTTGGCCTGTTCCTTATCGGTCCCAACATCGAATGACATATACTTGACGCCCTGCCGGTCGAGAAACGCTTTGACCATCCGGCAGTACGGGCAGTTTTGGGTGGAGTACACGGTCACCTTGGGCATGCGATCTGGATTACCCCTGACCGGTTATAAAAGTGTAGGGAATGGAAGACGAGAATTATGAGACTTCACGGAAGACTTTCCTGACCGCCTGGCAGATCGGGCACTTATCAGGAGTCTGGCCGAGGAAGATGTTCCCGCATACAGGACACAGCCAGACCGTGCGGTTGGACATATCCATCTTATTGTTCAGGGCATTCAACGCCTCCTTATAAAGGCCTGCATGCACCTCCTCGGCTTTCATGGCATAGGTGAAGACCAGGGCCATGTCAGTCCTCTTCTCTGCTTCGGCTTCTTTCAGGAATCCAGGATACATCATGGTGTATTCATGGGTTTCACCGGAAATGGAACCCTGGATATTCTCCTTCGTGGGTTTGATCATGCCCATGGCCTTGAGGAGTTTTTTCGCATGGACTGCTTCTGCCTCGGAGGCGGCCCTGAAGAGGCGGGCAATGTTTTTAAATCCATCGGATTCAGCCTGATCCGCGAAGGCGGAATATTTACGGTTTGCCTGAGACTCTCCGATATATGCTTCCTTTGCATTTTCGACTGTTGGCATAGATCTCAGCTCTGGAAAAGGTATCACATCAAGGTATCTTTTTTGGCTATCGATTGCAGGCACAAAACAGCAACCCTTTTCTGACCCGGAAGGTGATATTGGTGATATCGCGCCTTCTCCGGAAAAGATACGATGAAACGAATGAAGGATGTGTCGGAGATAGACAGGCCCCGGGAAAAGATAAAAACCCGCGGGGCAACAACTCTCTCGAAGCAGGAGCTCATTGCCGCGATCCTCGGGAGCGGGAGCTCGGGAAGGGATGTCAGGGATCTGTCTCAGGAACTGGCGTTGATAGTTGATGAAAATTCAGGGAACGTGAACTATGAGGGTCTCTGTGCCGTCCGAGGTATGGGTCCAGCGAAGTCATCCCAGATCATCGCCTGCCTGGAGCTTGGCAGGCGTCTGTATAAGAAAGACGAAAATACCGTAAAGATCTCCTCGCCTTCAGATATTCTTCCGCTGGTATCATATCTTGCAGGGAAGAAACAGGAGCATTTTGTCTGTATTACCCTCTCCGGGGCTCATGAAGTGATCTCGGTCCGGACGGTAACGGTCGGTCTCCTCAATCACAGCCTGGTCCACCCCCGCGAGGTTTTCGCCGAGGCCATCACCGACCGGGCAGCGGCCGTCATCTGCGTCCATAATCATCCTTCCGGAAGCCTTGAGCCGAGCAGCCAGGACATTGCCATAACCCGCCAGCTTGCGGAGGCGGGAAACGTCGTAGGGATCCGGCTCCTTGACCACCTCATCGTTGCCGGAACGAATTTTACTTCAATGAAAGAAAAAGGACTCCTCTAGCCCTTTTCATTTGAGGAGCTCCCCCATCGCTCTGCCTTTCCGATATGCTTCTTCCAGGAGATCCGGCCTTCGTGAAAGGGCCTGGATTGTATCCATGTCCCGGATCAAGAGCTCGTCCCAGTACTTCACATCAATGATGTGGAAGAAAGCCTGGACGGTCAGTTTGGCGCCGTCAAAGACAAAGGGAACATTCATTCCCGAGATCCCCAGGTAAAGACCAAGACGCCTGTTCCGTTTTTCTTCAGGAACCAGGGGTTTTCCCCGGACATACTTTGCCATGAAAAAGACCTGGAACCTGTCCATAAATGACTTCAGCATTCCCGGGATCCCCATAGTCATGACCGGAGAAGCGACGATGATACCATCCAGTGTCCTGAATTTTTCATACAGGGGAGTGATATCGTCCCTCATGGCACATGTCTCCTCCTGACGACAATAAAAGATCTCGCGGCAGGACTTGAACCGTAGCGACGTTACTTCGATCTTCTCCACCTCACATCCAGCATCCTTTATACCGCGAATGGCTTCGTCCAGCAGCTTTGCAGTATTCCCCTCAGGCAGAGGGCTGCCCAGGAGAGCGATCACTCTGGTACCCATGAAGCATAAGTCCATGGAAAAGAGCATATACCTTTTCAGACAGGCTTCAGACATGTTTCCGCGTATTATATGAGGTTTTTTTTCATTTCGCGGTGTTTTTTTGGGAAGAATCAAAAGTCATATATAATCTCCCCGACCATATCTCCCCTTGGTGATCAAACTGGCTGACACAGCAAAAGCCGGACAGAAAGTCGGTCCAGGGAAGTATATCTGTATCGACTGTGGGAGGGAGATGTCTCTTGACAAGGCCGAACAGGATCTCAGGAAGTGTCCCCAATGTGCCTGTGAAGAGTATCAGTGTTTCCCCATGACACACATCCGCCCGGACATCAAGACGCCGGAGGATGCGAAGAACCCGCCAAAGCGGGGAAAGAGC
>JAJRBS010000044.1 GCA_028679325.1 Methanoregulaceae archaeon
TGCAGGGCTTGTCGCCATAACTCCTGCTGCCGGGTACGTCGGCGTAGGATCGGCCATCGTCATCGGTATGATAGGCGGTCTTGTCTGCTACGCAACCCTCCTCTTCAGGGTCAACAAGGGACTCGACGAGAGCCTCGATGCCTGGGCCATTCACGGCATGGGAGGCCTGTGGGGGGCAATAGCCACCGGGATATTTGCCACCGCTGCGATTGGCGGGTTTTCCGGGCTCCTGGAAGGAAATGTTGATCAGTTTATCGCAAACATCGTGGGTGCGCTGGCAGCCCTGGCCTATGCCTTCGTGGTCAGCCTGGCCCTGGCATGGATCGTTGACAAGGCTATCGGCCTCCGCGTATCCGAAGAAGAGGAATATGTGGGCCTGGATATCTCCCAGCACGGAGAACGGGCTTAGAGGTGAGTGTTTATGAAAATGATCAAAGCCATCATCCGACCAGAGCGCCTGGACTTTGCCAAGAAGGCTCTCGAAGAGAAGGGAATCTACGGCATGACGGTCATGTCGGTCGAAGGACGGGGGGACCAGAAAGGAATATCCCTCCAGTACCGCGGCGGGGCGATCACGGTCGACTTCATCTCGAAAGTCCAGATCGAGATCGTTGTCAAGGACCGTGAAGCCGAAACTGTGGTTGAGATAATTAAAGGAGCCACAAAGACCGGAAAGATAGGTGACGGCAGGATCTTTGTCCTGCCGGTGGAACGGTCCATCCGGGTCAGGACGGGGGAAGAGGATTCAGAGAACTGAAGAAGGTGCCCCGGGAATCCTGCCCCTCAGGTGGAGACGAAAAATCCATCCCATTTTATAAGGTTTTTTTTCATAATCTTTATCTCATTACCGTCCTTACCCCTGGAAGTGCCGTTTTTTCTCCCTGACCGTGCCGTTTCACCGGTGTTAGGCGTCATCCTCCTGGTGGCGATCGTGATCCTGCTGGCGGCATTGCTGTTCCTTCTGATCCATATCCCTTCATTCGATCTTTCGGGGATTGGGAAAACACCTTCTTTCATCGAGATAACAGGTATCTATCACGAGAACCAAAACTACGATTCCCGGGTTGTCCTCATCCACAACGGCACCGAGGACCTCAACAACTCCCGGCTATGGGCTGAATTCTACCGGAACGGGACAAAGATTCCGGCGGTGATCGAGACCATCAACGGCCATGATTTCGTCGGCTCGCACCACAACGGCGTCCAGACCATGGGAGGCCTTGGCTGTTCCGGCCCGACCTGGTGCCCGGGGGAGAAGATCTCGATAGATTTCACCGATGCCACGTTCCACCCTGGCGACCAGGTGAGGGTGGACATCTTCATCCGCCCCAAAAATACCCTGGTATCACGCTATTCTGCAACGGCATAGGTATTGTGATCCGGGGGTGCTGGCGGAAAATTCTCTAAAAAAAGGATCAGGTAGGGGGATTTGCCAGTTCAGTAGGAAATTCGGGCTCTGTGGGGGGAGTTCTCCAGACAAGCCAGAGGGCGCCGCCAATGCACAGCACCTCGATCAGAACCAGCATCACCAGGCTGTAGATGTTCTCGGCCAAAAGCAGGTCGATCGGGATCTGCATGCCGAGTGCGTTGTTAACCGCTCCGATCACAAGGGCGACGATAAGGAACAGGAAAAATCCGCCAAAAAAACCCAGGAGAATTGCGGCTAGGACCCTGGTCAGGCCTGGACGCTCTGAACGCTGACCTTCTTCTTCGGTCATATGCAGTTCTCTATGCATTCATTTCTATTTATGCGTTGACCTTCCCCGTATCGGGCCCCCGGACGCCTTCAGATGCAGCCAGCAACTTCCGTCTCTGCCTTACGACGGTCGAACCGCTGGACCGCTCTCGCACACAGCCGTGCGACACGAAGAGGTTCAGGTATTTTCCCATCGAGCGTAAAATCGTTGCAGAGCCTTTCAGCGTCTCTCCGGGAGAGCCCGCAGGACCGGATGTACATAGTATAGCCTGTCGAGAGGGTGACCGGGTGGCGGGGGCCGAGAGCCTGGTAGGCCCCGAGCCTTTCCCGGTCACCAGGGAAGTGATGACTGATCTTCTCCTCGAGACCATCCGAGTCCTCGTAGGTGACGATGATCGTCCCTTTTCCGGTTTCGTTCAGGATACGCTGAGGATCGATGATGTTGAACCAGGAGATGACACTGCCGCTTATCATGATGATGTTGATGTCATCCCGGGCGAAGTTCTGGTAGAGCGAGATCACGGCCCTCGTGGCGTCCATCCCCCCGACAGTTGTCGACGAAAAAGAGAGCCCATCCGTCCGGAGGTCCTTTCTCATGACCACGCCGGCAAGGACCGATCGGTCCTCACCTGTATAACTTTCCGCGATTCCAAGGACACGAAGCCCTTTTTTCGCGAGGTGCATGCAAGCACTTATGACAGGGCATATAAAAATGATATCCCAATGATTCCGGACAAGGGCCTGGTCTGCGTCCTCATCCCGACTCTGAACGAGGCACCGACCATTGGGGGTGTGATCCTTGAGTTCCGACAGCTCGGGTACGAAAATATCCTGGTCATCGACGGGCAAAGTTCAGATGGGACCCGGACCGCGGCCGAGTCTGCCGGGGCACGGGTGGCGGTCCAGACCGGAAGGGGCAAGGGAAACGCGGTCATCGAGGCCTTCGGGATGATCACGGAGCCCTACATCCTGATGATTGACGGCGATGGGACTTATTCCCCGGGCGATGCCGGAAAGATGCTCGAACCCCTGTCCAACGGGGCCGACCAGGTGATCGGGGACAGGCTGACCGCAGAGAACCAGGCCTCCTTCTCCCGTCTGAACTATGCCGGGAACCAGCTCTTAAACCGCCTGTTCAAGATCGCTCATGGCCGCTACTTAAGCGATATCCTCTCCGGCTACCGGGCTTTCTCGCTTGCTGCCGTGCGGCAGATGCAGCTGAAGGAGTCGGGATTCGGGATCGAGACAGAGATCTCCGCAGAAGCTGTCAGAAACAATCATGATGTCCGTGTCGTCCCTGTCAGCTATGGGAAGAGGTCCGGGACAAAGACAAAGTTGAACCCATTTCACGACGGGATCAAGATCACCTCCACCATCTACCGCCTGGCCAGGATGAGCAACCCCCTCTTCTACTTCGGCCTCATCGGTATCGTCCTTATGGTGATCGGCCTCTTTGTCGGCGTCTATGTCCTCTTCGAATGGTTCAGGGCCATCGACCATATCCCCCTCACCATCCTGACCGTGCTCCTGATCGTCATCGGTTTCCAGATCTTCATGTTCGGGGTGATCACGGACATGATGCTCGCTTATCATCGGGAGCTTGTCAGGGAGATACAGGCAGGGAGGAGAAAAGAGAAGTGATCGGCAGGGAAGGGAATGGAGTAATTTTATTTCTGTCTGGTCCCTATTGTTTATGCACTTTAAAAGGGCGATAGTAGTCTAGCGGCAGGACAGGGGCTTCCCAAGCCTCTAACCCGGGTTCGATCCCCGGCTATCGCATCAGCCCGTATGACCCTTTGTCCCCCGGATCTTTTCGCCATCCGGATAATCGTGGAGAACAGGAAAGGTGTGCTCCGCGATATCTCGACCGTTGTCGCCCGGCACGAGGCCAATGTGCTGATGGTCCATCAGGAGATATTCGACGCCGGCCCGTTCAAGGGGATGGCCGAACTCTACCTCGAGTACGAGAATGGTGTGGACCACGACGGGATGATCGCGGAACTCTGCGAGCTCCCGACCGTGAAGGATGTGAAACCTTACGAACCCTTCTCCTACATCTACGGGACCCGTGTGATCATCATCGGCGGGGGAGCCCAGGTCGCCCAGGTGGCGCTGGGTGCGGTCAACGAAGCGGATCGCCATAATATCAGGGGTGAGAGGATCTCGGTCGACACTATTCCTCTTGTCGGAGAGAAGACCGTCGCCCAGGCCGTCGATGCCGTGTCACGCCTGCCGCGGGCGGCGATCCTCGTCCTTGCCGGCTCTCTCATGGGCGGTGAGATATCTGCCGCTGTCGACCGTGTCAGGGAGGCTGGGATACCGGTCATCGCTCTGAGGATGGCGGGCAGCGTACCGGATCATGCCGACCTGATAGTTACCGATCCCATTCAGGCCGGGGTCTTTGCGGTCATGCATGTCAGCGGCACGGCCGTCTTCGATATCCGAAGGGTCAAAGGGCGGGAATTCTGACGATGGACCGGGTCCGGGAGGCCGTGAAGGTGCTTTTGCATGACGGGCTGGTCGTCTACCCCACGGATACCATCTATGGCCTCGGTGCCGATGCCTTCTCCGAGGAGGCCATCCTCCGGGTCTTCGAGGCCAAGCAGAGGCCGCTCGGAAACCCCATCTCGATCGCTGTCTCGGACCGGGAGATGATTCACGGGGTGGCCCGGGTGGACCGGGCAGCAGAGTTCCTTATTGACAGCCTCCTCCCCGGACCGGTCACGCTCGTGCTTCCGGCAAAGAAGACGGTCTCCGGGCTGCTGACCGGGGGAACAAAGATGATCGGGATCCGGTATCCCCGTCATCCCATGGCTCTCGAGCTCATCTCCTGTCTCGACTCCCCTATTACGGCCACCAGCGCCAACATTTCAGGTGCAAAAGACCCTGTGACCCCGGATGAGTGCAATGTCCCCTATGACTTCCTTATTGATGGGGGAATGCTCCCGGGGACACCGAGCACGGTGGTCGATACCGTCTCCCGGAGGGTCATCAGGGCCGGGGCGGAGATCGATCAAGTCCTCGCTCTCCTCTCAGCGCTGGACGAGACCCCCCCATGATGAAAAAGCCAGTCAGGCTCCGGGACTTCATCGAGGATCGCGAGGGAAGGCTCTATGCCGTCTCTGCCTACGACAACACGGAAAAGATCGGCTGCCTCCTCCGGTATATTCCTGATCCGGCAGGGGACCGCACGAGAAAGGGTGAAAGACGGTATCGGAAACTTGACTTTGACGAGGCTTATGCATACATCTCCCGGGAAAAACCGGAGTATGCTGACCTGATCCAGAGGATCCCTTTCACTGATGTCGCCAGCGTCCTCAAGCCCGAAGAGGAGATGGGAGCCATCGTCAGGAGAAGTCCCCTTGTCGCCAGGCTCGCGGCGGTTCTCGGCCTTCCCGAAGGCTCCCACGGCTGCACCGGCTCCTACCTCTGCGGCCTTGAGACCGGCGAGTCGGACGTAGACCTCGTTGTTTACGGTCGGACCTTCTTCTCTGCCCAAAAGATCCTCCGCCGCGGTATTGCACGGGGAAATATCTCTCCGGTCAGCGATGAGATCTGGGAGACCATTTACCGGAAGAGGCGACCAGAGTTACCCCGCGATGAATTTCTCCTCCACGAGAGACGAAAGGATAACCGGGGAGAGATCAGCGGGGTCTATTTCGATCTCCTCTTCACCCGGTCCTATGATGCCCTTGATCCTTCACCGGTAAGGAAAGGGCCGGTATGCGGAAAGATGACTATTGAGGCCACAGTCACGGATGCCTCCCTCTCTTTTGACAGCCCGGCCCGCTACCTCGTTGATCACGAGGAGATACAGAGGGTGCTCTGTTTCTCGCACACCTACACGGGTCAGGCTCGTGACGGTGAGCTCATCCAGGCCAGCGGAATCTGCGAGGAGCATTGCGGGGAGCGTTGGCTGATTGTCGGAACGACCCGGGAAGCACGGGGAGAGTTCATCCGGTCCTTAAGCCTGCTGGAAAAGAATACCTGACCATCCCCGGACGTCGGCAGATTCATGTCGATAAGTTTATTGTCCGGGAGCTAGAGGATTCTGTGAGGATGGGGGTTATGGGGGATCCGGTCCAGCGGTAGCTTCCATTTTGGTATGTCCTGTATTCTCTCACATAACGGCGATAGGGGCGGGCACAATGGTTAAAGAGAAAAAAGACCGTCGTGCGGAGAG
>JAJRBS010000058.1 GCA_028679325.1 Methanoregulaceae archaeon
GATCACGAGCCCGGCCATAACCAGTGCTATAAGGACAAGAATTATTGTTCTCATTCCAAACTCATCTCTTCCTGATCTTTTCACTGCGCAGGATAAAAGGCTATCCGGATTTTATTGGGCGGGTCCTCTCTATTGTCCGGATGTGTCTTTCAATGAAACCCGGAGCCAGATCGGGGGGTAAGAGGCTTCAGATGGACTTCTCCCATCCCTGGCCCATGTCCATGATCGGCCGAAGTTCCGTCACATCGAAGGTGACCACGGCCTGGATCATGGCTGCAGCCTCCTTTCCGGCCACTGCGGCCATCCTTTGCCGGTAATCCTCGAGAGGTTTCCCGGAGGTAGCTATGTTCTTCATCTTCATGTAGACCCGGATCCCCTTCCAGTCCATGACGGTCTCTCCCGGTTCAACAATCATGAAGACAGCGTTCGGGTTCTCTTTCAGGTTGGCCAGGCTCCTGTTCTGCCCGAGGCCCATGATCACTGTCTTCTCGTCGAGCATCCGCGGGGATCCGAAGATTCCCGTATCGACCTTCCCTGTTCTGTCTGCAGTGCTCAGGGTCCCGATCCTCGGCGATGCATTGAAGTAATCCATCAGTTTTCCCATACGTCATACCTCATGCGGGGATTATCACTGCGGGGGATATAAAATGTAGCTACCGGAAAAAAGGATTTAATCCTTGAGATAGGGGCTGTCTTTTATCATGTCGTGCATGACCTTCTCTTTCCCGTGATGTTTCAGGTAGAAGTAACAGATGGCGGCCACGATTATCGATGAAATGAGGACATAGATCATGTCGGTCATGGTATCCGTGTTGGAAGACTGCATCGGGCCGGCGAGAGAGCCGCCAACGAAGGTGTCCATGGCGAACTCGTAGATCTCCCAGATATACTCGAATGCCATGCCAAAGAAGATGATCGACGCGGCGATGAAACCGGGGTCGAGGTTATATTTCCGGATCTTGTCAAGGAAGATGACAGCGAGGAAGCCGACGATGGCCACCATAGTCCCGGAGATAATGTGGGCAAGATTGTCCCAGTTGGGGTAGGTGATGTACCGCTCCTGGATGTAGCCGGAGACATGGATCAGCAAAGCCAGGGAAATGAAGAAGTAAACAAACCAGGGAAAGACGATCTTCGTCTTCCATGTAAAGATGTGGGGAATCAGGGAAACGAAGAAGAAGAGGACCGCAGTCATCACTGCGGAAGAGCCCTGCTGGTAGACAAATGCCAGCAGGACATTAAAACCGAGGAAGACCTGGATCAGATAGGCCAGGTACATGCCATAGGAACGTTGAGCCATGGTTTTAAGATTGAACGGGGGACTTTATCTTTCCTTCGGGATGTTTCTGTCAGGGTCAGGGCGTCTTCTCGCGGCAGGCCGGGCAGCTCCCGTAAAAATCGTTGTTCTCCCAGTTCCAGGGTGTAAAAGCCCGGCAGACAGCAGGCTTCACATCATGGATCCGGCATCGGGCTTTTCCTTCGCCGGACCGCGTGAAGAAAGGGCATTCCCTCATTCTTCTTCCTGCAGGATCCTGCCAGTAGCTGATGCGGGAGATCCGGGGAAGATCTTTATCGGAGATCGTGCTCCCGCTGACCCATCGCCCGTTGGAAAGACGGATGGAAACGTGCCCCAGGATATCATAACGGTCTTCTGCAAGCCACAAAACCAGGTCTTCGATGACTCCTTTCTGCCCCCACCCCCATCTATCGCAGCACTTTCCGCACTGGAGGCACTCCTGGTCAGCCGTCATCTTCTCCCAGGTATATCGGAGAGGGAGAATTTCAGGATTGCGGCTTCCTCCGATAGAGGGGAAAAGAATTAGGAGCTCATCCTTCCCAGTGATATCTGGATGCGAAGGACCCCCGGACAACGAGCCACCGGCGAGGAAGACCCCGGCCGGTCAGGCCCCGGATTACCGCCAGACTCGAGTGGACTTCCCGGCAAACGAGACCTGGCCCCGGAAATCGTCTGCCGTTTCGCAGCGCAGCGTATCCTTCCCCTGCTCGATATATACAGAGGCGAGATCGACGGGGTGAAAGCAGGGACCGACAGCGAGCACCTCCACCGCATGAGAGTGGCTTCACGCCGTCTTCGGGCAGCCCTCCGGACCTTCCGGTCCTGTCTGCCGCGGAAGAGATACAGGAAGATCTTTTCAGGAACACGGGTCATCACACGAAGCCTGGGGGAGGCCCGCGACGCCGACGTGCAGATAGCCCAGCTCAAGAAGATTCGGAAGAGGATAGCGGCCCGGCAGAAGATAAAAGAAAAGACAGACTCCGAGGTTCTCCTTGAAGCGATACGATTCCTTCTTATAAAAATCCGCCGGGAGCGGGAAGGATATCAGCGCGATGTCGTCCTGGCGGTTGAAAAGTATGAGCGCCAGCAGCAGCCGGAAGCGATCCGGGAGGTCTTCGGCTCGTTCTCGCTGCCTCACCGTCAGCGCCGTATACCTGGCGAGGAGAGCACCCTGACCCTTCTCGCAGTCGAGAATATCGGGGAATGCCTTGCCGATCTCCTGTCCTACGAACCATGGCTGCAGCACCCGGACGCCATCCTCGAACACCACGCCATGCGCATCTCTGCCAAGCACCTCCGGTATACCCTGGAGACCTTTGCCCCACTCTACCGCCGCGGGCTGAAGAAGTACATCGCCCGGGCAGCCCGCATGCAGCAGCTTCTCGGCGATGTGCATGACAACGACGTTTGGATCGAGACGGTCACCCGGATCATTCTCAAGGAGCGGTCCCGTCCCCGGGCTCCCGAAGACCCGGCCCAGCCCGGACCTGCGGCCATTGCCGGCCTGAAGGTATTTTTGCGGGAGAGAGAGAGAGAGCGTGTGAGGGTATTCCGTCGCACGGTCACCTATTGGAACTTGCTCTCGAGGGGCGGGATCTGGAAGGAGCTGGAGAGGGAAATTGTCTCCGGTTTTCGGGCGAGATACAGCAGGGAGATATCAATTCCGGAAAGAGAACGAAAAGATAAGATAGAAGAATTTGTCCTGACCTGCTCCGGTTCTCCCGTTCATTCCCGCCTGGTCGCAGGTCTTTCGCTCGAGCTCTTCGATAACCTGCAACCCCTCCACAACCTGACCGTAAAAGAGCGAAACCTCCTCGAGTTTGCCGCCCTTCTCCATGATACAGGCCTCAAGCGGAGGGGAAAGGCGCGGGAGAGGCAGAGTGCCCGGGTGATCCAACAGGCAGCGAAGCTCCCCCTGTCCCTGCAGGAGCGGGGCGCTATCGGGCTTTTGGTCTATGCGCACAGGGGAAGAGACGGCTGGGAAGCCCGGCCCTATTTCAACATCCTTCCGAAAGATGAACAGGAGGCCATCCGCCAGCTGGCCGGCCTGCTGATGGTGGCCGATGCTCTGGATGAAGGCCACCGGGGCAGGGTATCATCGGCGACCTGCGGAATGACACCTGACGCGGTCACCTGTACCGTCCAGGTCTCGTCAGATAGTTCCCGGGAGATTGCGGCGGCAGCGGAGAGATCCGTTACCTTCGAACGGGCTTTTGGAAGGGCACTCCGATTCATGCAAGCCAGCGGGGAAGGACTGCCAGGTGAAGCCGGGGTGATCCCCTCCGCCGGCGAACAGTCTGGGGAGAGCTGAAGGCCCGGGGTTTTGCTCCTTCCCTTCAGCACGATTCCTTTGGTATGATTCCGGGAAGGTCCGGTTTC
>JAJRBS010000062.1 GCA_028679325.1 Methanoregulaceae archaeon
AGTCCTCTTGTCGGCAGTCGGGTGACCGGGGGAGGCCGTGATCTCCCGCCCGTCCGAGAGCCCGAGCCGGACGAACCGGTGTCCTTCAGGGACAGGAGTTCGGGAAGTTTGAAGGACGGTCACCGCTAGCGGGCTGCCATCAGAGTCCTCTGTCCAGACAATCATCCCCGCCCTCACATCTTCCACCGGCACCGGACCGTTCGGGCTATCGATCAGGGTTCCCGCCGCGAGACAGATGGGACAAGTGAGATAGACGGGGCCACTGTGTTCTTCTATAATGACTCCATCGGTCCGGATGATTCCCGAAACTCTCCGCCCTTCTTCTTCCCCCTGGAGTTGAAGGCTGAAAGCCCAGCGGTGGCCTCCGGCGGGGACCAGGGGGATGGCATTCAGCCTCTTATGCTCCCGGTAGATGGTGAGAATCGACTCATTCGTGAACGGCGGCTCCAGTCCCGTGCGGGCGATGATGACCTCGAACTCTTCCGTATTGTCCTGGATGACCGGGAAGGCTGCGAGAGCTCTCTCCTGTTCATCACCACGGCTGACCGGATAAAAATCGGGGTCGCAGTAGAAGAACAGGCTCTCGTTATGCCCATCGAGCAGGATGTATTTCAGTTCGGTGGGGGAGTACGTCTCGTTTGCTGGTGGGGGATCGTTTATCCCGGGAGACAGGCAGCCGGCAAAAAGTATCATTATGATAAGGAGTGTGAGGGGAAGGGCATATCTTGGGAGTTGAATCATCTTTCCCTGATTCTCAGGGCTCCTCCTATAATTGCGTTCCTCATAAAAGCATCCCCGGCATCAGAGACAACGTGGACCCTGAATCCTCCCGGTTCGGTTCGTCTTTCGATTGTCGGTCATCGGGTCTTCCTTTCTCTTGACCTTTCCTTCGCGGAGTTAACGGCGAAAAATCCGACGTATCGTTTGCTGCATGAAATGTCCGGCATATCAGATCCATGAACCTTCGTATCGAAAATTAATATGGTCCTTCCCCCTGCATCTTCAACAAGAATCGTATCAGATACCTGCCGGCGGACTCTCCGGGCCCTGGTGACGGTACGACGAAATCAGATGACCGATGGTGGCGACCATGCAGGAATTCAACAGATGTGATCCTCGGGGGGGGATCAGGGACCTGTCCCCGGATAAACCCGGGAACGGAAAGGATGGGGAACTCCAGAATCCGTGGCTCCTTCGGGAGCTCCCAGGGACCGGGTGGTGGAATGGTCCGCTCACCTGCATTGCCACGGATTATCGGTATTGCCGGGAAGATTTTTTTCCCCTGCCCCGGGAAATGGGGCGATGCGTCACCGGTGCCAGGCTCCTGCCCAATGTGAACCACTCTGAAGTATATCGATGCATCTCTCCGGCTGAAAGTTCCCAGGTGAAATCATGGTGAGAGGAAAAGGCTGTCACCGGCTGGTACGCTTCCGGCGGCCAAGGGGTCACTCCCGGTATTCCTGGACACTGACTGAAGAATGCTTATCCTTCTCCCCCGAGCCTGACAGTCCCGAGATTTCCCGTATACGATACTTAAACTGAACATGCTCCTTCGGAAACTCCGGTGGCAGGTAGGCACCGGGAGGGAGAAAAACGTCCATATTTATGTGCAGGCATCGCGATATTCTGATAGACGAAGACCGGCATGCAGAAGGGACGAGTCCCCTGGACAGGACCGACGGCCGTAGCGATAGTAGTGTGCCTGATCCTCCTGGTCTCTGTACCGGGAGGCGCCCAGGTTCCGGCTCCTGATACAACCGTGCCATTGGCTATAACGACAGTCATCACGGAAACCACAAATGTCACCAGCCAGCCGACCCTGCCTGTCGAGGAGAACCGGACAGCCGAACCTCCCCCTCTCCTCATCCTCGGCACTCCTGAGATCGATAATCTCACAGTCACCATGCACGGGACGGCTGCGCCTGGGTCCGTGAACGTGAACATTGAGGACGTCCTCTGGGACTGGGGGGATGCCACTGCTCCGGAGTATCATTCCTTCCCCCACTCTCACCGGTATGCCGGCCCGGGGAGTTACACTCTCTCGATATCAGCCATCCAGTCCGACGGACAGAATTTTACCCGGAGCACCAACGTCTCCCTCGGGGAGCCTCCGGTCCTTCCAATGCTCCCCCCGGCCCCGGTTACTTCGGTAACAGGAGCTCCCGGCTTCCCGGCCGGTGCCCCGGTCCTGACCCTCCTCGAGCCGGTTATAGATGGGCTGAATGTTACCCTGAACGGGAACCTCAATCCCGGATCCCCGGCGCTCACTATCACATCGGTCAGCGTCGACTGGAACGATGGAAATACTTCGAACCTGTCCGATCTTCCGGCCACTCACCTCTATTCCACTGCTGGGACGTACACCATCAGTATCACCGGCTCCCAGCAGGACGGTCAGTCGACCACGAAAAAGATCCTTGTCGACCTGAAGGAGGAACCGGGTGTCCCCGGTCCGGTCCCGCCAGAGCGTCCACCCTACGACACTTCGGTCTATCTCATCATCCTCATGACAGCCATAGTCGTCGTTATCATCGGGGCAGTCGCACAGAGGATGATGCAGCGGAAGGAGACTTCGCCGCCACCGGGAAGAACCGGCCCGCCGAGGCCGGGAGTCGAGCCAATGAATCTCCCCTCGCAGGAAGAGCTCCTGACTGTCCGATCGGGAACAGATGTTTTGCCGGACGTGCTTGATGCGGTCATCAGGGTCGCCGTCGAGATCGCCCGTGAGGGACGGGAGGGACAGGCGGTCGGGACCTCGTTTGTGGTCGGGGATACAGAGAACGTCCTCGAGCACTCCCGGCAATTCGTCTTAAACCCCTTCCAGGGTCACCCGCAGGCTGAACGTCAGGTCACCGATGCCGGGACCTGGGGACATATCAAGGAATTCGCCCAGCTTGACGGGGCCTTCATCATCACCGGGTCAGGCCTGATCGAGTCGGCAGGGAGGTATATCACCTCGGACACAAGCCATGTGAACCTTCCCGGCGGTCTTGGTTCACGCCACTCTTCGGTCGCCGGCATAACCCTGCTCACCCGCTCCATCGGTATTGTTGTCTCGCAGAGCGGTGGCCTTGTCTCTATCATCAGGGAAGGAAAGATCGTCCGGACGGTCAGTTCATAACCGGCGGCAGCAGGAGTGTCCGAACGTGTTTTGGGAGGGGGAAATCTCCCGGGATATCCTTTTCACGGGATCTCACGGCGGGTAAGAAATAAAATCCCTCGTATTATTGTAGCCGGTACAATGGCCTCTCTCATACCGCTTTCCTGTCTGTCGTCAGCCATAAATCCATCTCCGGGGAACGGGACGGGCATGCCGGAGAGACGGGGGATAGGGTATGTTTTTCCGGTGAAGGGGGAGCCCTGTCCTGCGGCGAAACGCCCGGTTTCCCGGACGGTCGTCTTCATCGTGACAGCCCGGCGCTCCCGGAAAGGTCGAAGGGAGGCATGCCTCAACTCCTGCACCGGCTAGCTCCGTTTCTGTATTCTTGTGGGGTATCATTGTGCAGCACCTCTTTTTTCAAGCAATGACCCTCGGGAATTGCTGGTCCGGGCTGCCTCTCGCGAAAATTGCATCCCGGCTACCACTTCCTTCTGGAAGAGGGAACTGTCTTTTTGCGAAACAGTCCCGACGTGTCAGGCCGATCATGCCTCCGGCACCGGAGATACCTGCACAAAACCTCCCTCACGAGCTCAGGAAGGAAACTTGCAAGATAGGTATCATCCGTAGAAAGTCCGGCCTTGCCACCAAAAGGATCCCGGGGACTTCTCATCTCAGGGATTCCCGATTCATTGGTAATCAGGAGTAAGTCTGCCGGTATTTGAAATTGTTGCTCCTCGTGGTTCATCCAGCTCCCGGGCTGGTAATGCCAGGGCAGTTGTCAGATAGAAAAAGAAGATTACCGGTCAGCTCACCTGGACCGACAGGTCAAAAACCCGTATAGCCTCGATGAAGGTCAGGTTCACCGGTTCTCCCCACATCTGGATGGTAGCGACGTCTTTTACCGGTTCGTACTCGAAGGCCACCCGGAGCCCGTCCTGCTTATACGTGGAATCAAGGTTGAGCGGGAGATAGTTTTTCCCGTCATCGCCCACGATCCCGAAGAATCCTCCTTCAAGATTGCTGTAAGTGATAGTCCCCACCGGAACCCAGGGCCTCCGGTACTCGCCATGCAGGCCCTGATCGCCAGTCTTGACCGCATTATAGAAGGAGGAGTGAACACCACCGGACCCAACCATCGGGCCGGAGGTCTGGGAGGGAATATACTGGTCGCTGACCAGGTCCAGGCCATCGGTGCTGGTCATATTCCAGCTGTAACCCGTGGTCGGGTTCTCCTCCAGGCGGAGGTTGAACTCATCGCCGAGGGTCTCCTGTACCGTGGTCCCGTTCGTGGCCAGGGTGTAGACCGGGTAGCGTGGCGGGGCACCCGGAGGCGTCAGCACCTCACCGACGTTCAGGGTGAGTTTGAAGCTCGTGCTGTCTGTCAGGTTCGACTCCCAGGGCCGGGCATAGACTCCGGTGACAACCTGGGTCCCCGGCATGACTGCCTTCATGACCCAGTGGTAGGTACCGCCGGACCCGGCCATTTTCCCGTACGGGTAGTCGGGGCGATAACTCTCGTTCTCGATCACGATCCCCGGTGTGGTGGAGAGCTGCCACGTATATCCCGTGGTCGGGTTCCCGGGGAGCGTGAGCCGTATCTCGGCGTCAAGGGGTACAGCGAAAATCCCGTTGTTGCTGGTCTCGTTGAATAGATACACGTTTTCTGGCTCCTTTGCAGGAGTGGGCGTGACGGAGGGCTCGGCCGGTCCCCCGGGACTGACACAGCCACAGGAGAGGACGACGGCCACACCCATGACGATGACGGCTGCGGTAAGAGAGAGGTTCTTGTTCATAGATCATTCACCTTCTGCAGTGAACTTTTTTTCGCCGTCGTTCCTGATATACTTTCTATAAACTTCAGGATTTTTGGCAGCATCATTTCACGGGTCAGGCCATGATGCTCTTCCACCCGTCCAGGATCCCTGGTCCTTATTCACCCGACAGGTACCAGGATCTCGGTCTTGATCTCCTCGGGCCTCACCTCCCGCGGGTCGTTGTAGTAGACCTCCCGGATGGGTCCTTTCATCACCATGTCTCGTTCAGCTAGCCAGATAAAGAGTCTGTCGTAGGATTCCTCGGCCTTCTCGTAGGGCCCCAGGTGGACAATCCGAGCCATCGTCCCGCCGGGCAGGGTGTAGGAGATGATCTCCCCTACGGGGCGGACATGCCCGTTGACCGGGACAGCGACCTCTACGTCGGCAGTCCCGGTCCTGTCCGCTTGCTCGGCCTCTTCCTTCGAGGTTTCGTGGAGAAGAAGCATGGGCATACCGGCGATTGCCACCTGCTTTTTGAAGACGAATTCAAAGAGCGAAGCAAGGAGCTCAGGGACGATTCGGTAGTTCCCGCGCTTCCGGATGGCCAGCACCAGCTGGTCCGGGACCTCGACGAGGGTTATTGGTTCCATGATCAAATTTCCGGAACAGAGAGGGAAATACGTTTGGCTGGTTCTCTTACTCACAGGAATGCATCGATCCCGATGGACAATGCATAGACGAGCATCGTCACGTGGAAGAGCGGGAGCACCTTCAGCCCTGCATCCGGGGTCTTCCCTTTTATGATGAACACATTCGCTATCGCCAGGAGGATGAGCCCAATGATTATCCCGCCCCAGGCGATAGGGCCGAGGGTTACGGCGAAGAGGAGGGCTGTGACCGCATGGATCAGGGTAAACCCGGCAATCCAGAGTATCGTCCCTTCCAGGCCGAAGAGGGTGGGGACGGTCTGCATCCCTCTCGCCCTGTCGTTCGTTACGTCGATGAGGTCATTTGCTCCCAGGTGTGCAATGGCAAAGGGATAAAAGAAGAGGAAATACAGTGCGGCGGTCGAATCCGGGTACCCTGCACAGAGGTAACCGGCCACGGGAAAGAGGGCGAAGTCGATCCGTCCGAGAAGCTGGGCGACAGGAAAACTCTCTTTCCTCTTCTTGAGCTGGTAGAAGACCTCCAGGCCGTAGCAGGAGAGCATGATAACCAGGACATATGCCGAATGAGGATAGGGGAGGGCCAGGATGAGCAGGGTAGTGATGGCCGCGAAGAGGAAGAACAGACCCAGGGTTGTCCGGGAGGAGATGAGGCCATC
>JAJRBS010000109.1 GCA_028679325.1 Methanoregulaceae archaeon
AGTCCGGCGATCCTCTGGGCCTTCTTCTTCCCGATCCCGTCGACGGCGGAGAGGTCTTCTTCCGTCGCTCCGGTGATGGCCCGGATGGACCCGAAGTGGGCGAGGAGTTGCCGGGCGTTCTTCAGCCCGACCTCCGGGAAAGAGGCGATGACCGCCTCCTGCTCCTCCCGGGCCGAGCCAAACGACTTCCGGATCGGTACGCGGCCCCCTTTCTCGCCCCTTTCTGACTCCCGCCGGGCGATCACGAGCAGCATCCGGGCGGTGTCCTCCTCGTCACGGGTAAAAAGGAGCGCTATCCCCATGTCCACGGAAATCGCCGCGAGTGTTCCCCGCAGCGCATTCTGGTTCACGTCCCGTTGGGCATAGATATCACCCCCCTCGATGATCAGCACCGGCCGGAGGGCGTGGGAGGCCAGCGCCGAGAGCTGCCCAAAGAGGTCGCGCTCCACCAGGCTGTCCACGAAGTCCCGGGCGCTCTTCCGCTCCACCACCACACGCTCGCCGACCTGGTAGTCGCCGAAGGGGAGGCGCTCTATGGAGATCCTGGCCCCCAGTGTCGAGAGGTGCTCGACCACTTTCGACTGTGTCTCACGGTCGTCGACAAGGATGCCAGGCCCTTCATCCGGGAAGGAGCTGATCAGGACCTGTGACCCGGGCTGCGTTCCGCCGGACTGCCGTTCGATGCGGGCTCCCAGGCTCTTTATGCCGGTTGCCATGGAGCGTTCGCGGGACTGGCTGACGAAGCGGAAGGTCTCATCCGATGTGCCCTTGGTGACCAGCACCACGATCTTCCCGGCACCGCTCCTTCCCGTCCTCCCCTTCCGCTGGATGCTCCGGATCTCTGATGGCACAGCCTCATAGAAGACCACCATGTCGGTCGAGGGGACGTCAAGCCCCTCCTCCCCGACCGATGTCGCGACGAGCACCCCGAACTCGCCGGCACGGAAACGGTGCAGGATCTCGACCTGCTCTTTCTGGGAAAGACCTTTCTCCCGGTCACGGGCGGCCTGCCCGACGAAGCGGGTGGCGGGGATGCCCTGCTCCTTCAGGAAGTCAACGATCTGCTGGACCATGTCCCGGTAACTGGCAAAGACGATGATCCTGCTGTCCGGAAACTCCCGCTGCTGGTGGCGGACTATCCCGGCCATGACCGACAATTTCGGGTGGAGTTCCTCTGTCCATGACCTGCTCCACTCAAGGAGCCGGACAAAGACCGGGTCGCGGGCAAGCCTCGCCGCCGCTTTCGAACCACCCGGCGCCATACCTTCGGCCGAAAGCCGGGCAAGATACCCGGCAAGAACCCTGCTGCCCTGCGACTCGGCAAGGGTGACGGCATGGCGGAGCTTCATGACCTCGGCATAGATCGAGGCTCCCGCGTACCCGGCCGCATCACCCTGGCGTATCATCTCCTGGACCCGGGCATTGAGCAGGTTAAGACTCTTCATGGAGAGCTCCTGCCGCCGGGGGGTATCAAATCCGAGTTCTTTGAGCTGCCGGAGGCGCGAGTCGAGGAGCTGGTGGAGTTCGTCCACCGCCTGCCGCAGCGGGACCGGCAGTCCGACCTCGATCACCTCGAGCTCCCTCTGGTGGATATAGGGCGATACATCGGGGTCCTGGTCAGTCCTGCTCTCGATGATATCGATCGAGAGATTGGTGCAGACCTCGGTCACCTTCTCCTCCCTCCCCCCCGGGGATGCGGTCATGGCCAGGATCAGCGGAGAGCGGGCGGTCTCGTTGTATTTTCGGGCCACGAAGACGTAGGCATAGTTCCCCACTGCCCGGTGGCACTCATCGACGACCAGCAGGGAGACTTCGTCCAGTGCATAGGCACCTGCAAGAAGGTCGTTCTTGACCACCTGGGGGGTTGCGAAGATGAGCGTCGATGCCGAGAACTCCTTCTTCCGTTCTTCGGGGGGACTGTCCCCGGTAAAGAGGGCCAGGGCCGGGGGCTCCCCCCCGATAACCAGGTGTTTTTCAAAAAAACGCAGGTGCTGCTCGACCAGGGGTTTAGTCGGCGCGAGCATCAGCACCTTTCCCTTCTCGTTGTACAGGCGCGATGCGGCAACGAGGAGAGCGATCGCCGTCTTCCCGAGCCCCGTTGGCAGCACCACGAGGGTGTTTCCATCGAGCGCCCGCATGGCGATGGAGATCTGGTATTCGCGGGATTCGAGGCTGCCGGGCTTGATGCAGGGATGGGTGATGGTGGCCATGCCTACAGCCCGGAAAAACTCCTGCTGCCCTCGACCAGTGAGCGGATGAGGGAGGGGATCCCGTTTATTCCGACCCTCACCTGACGCATACTGTCCCTGTCCCGCAGCGTCACCGTCTCGTCATCCTTTGAGTCATAGTCGACGGTGATCGCGAACGGGGTGCCAATCTCGTCCTGCCGCCGGTACCGTCTTCCGATGGCCCCCGAGTCATCGTACTCGGCCAGGAGGCCCGACTCCCTGATCCGGAGGACGATCTCCTTTGCCATCTCCGGAAGCCCGTCCCTGTTCATCAGGGGAAACACGGCTACCGGTATTGGTGCGATGGATGGCGGGAGCCGCAGAACCTTTCGCTCCTCTTCGTCCACCAGCTCCTCGTGATAGCTGTGCTCGAGCACAGCATAGATCATCCGGTCGATCCCGTAAGAGGGTTCTATGACGTGGGGGGTGATCTCGCACCCCGGCACCTCGACCTCCTCCTCCCTGACCTGGTACAGGTCCGGGGATATGAAGATCTCTTCGCCGTCGATGGTCACCGTTACGCCTTCAGGACCGGGCAGACCGGCTGAAAGAGCTTCAGCCACGGCCTTAGCCCTGCCCCGGAAGCGGGGGCCAAGAGCCCCCATGTCAGGGACCACCCGGATCCTTTGTTCCCGCCGGGGGATCTCGTAGGGAATGAAGACGGCAAACCTCTCCCCGCTCTGGCGTTCGTGGGCCCGGAGGTCATAATCGGTCCTGTCCGCGATCCCCACGATCTCCACCCAGCCGAACCGTGTCGAGAAAATCTCGGCGTCCCAGCAATCCATGGCATAATGGGCTCTCTCGTCACGAAGGTGCTGCCGGAAGCGGAGCTTTTCGGGGTCCACCCCGATGCTGACCATCAGTTCGCAGGTGAGGGCAAGATAATAGGCCACGTACTGGTTGGCAACAACTCCCCTGGCCACGGCATCCCCCATAGTGCAGGTCTCGGGAGGAAGGTTCCCTTCCTGCTGGGGTATACCGAGCAGGGGTACACAGGAGTCCTTGTAGCGGTGGAACTCCGGGTGGTCCTTCTGATCAGGGTGGACGAATATCTCTGCCTCGGCCTGGGTGAACTCGCGGAGCCGTATCATCCCCTGGCGGGGGGATATCTCGTTCCGGTAGGATTTTCCTATCTGGACTGCCCCAAAGGGGAGTTTGTCCCGGTAGAACCGGAGCAGGCGCTGGAAGTCGGTGAACATGCCCTGGGCGGTCTCGGGCCGGAGGTATCCCTTCCGCTGGGAGCCCGGCCCGATAGCGGTCTCGAACATCAGGTTGAAGTTGAAGACTTCCACCGGTCCGAAGGTCTCTTCGCAGGCAGGGCAGGGAAGGGAGCAGAGCACGGCTTCGAGCTCCTCTTTTCCCATGGCCGATGCCCCGGTCACCTTCGCTGCCTCGGCAAGGTGATCGGCCCGGAGGTATTCACCGCAGGCCGGACACTGGCACATCTTGTCCGAGAACCCCTTCACGTGCCCGGAAGCAATGAAGATCTCCTCCTGGCCGATGGTCGGGCATTCTATCTCGTAAAACCCTTCCTGGACGATGTAGAACCTCCTCCAGGCGTTCTCGATGTTCCGTTTCATCATCGACCCGAGCGGGCCGTAATCGATGAAACCGGCCACCGAACCATAGCACTCGGAAGCCGGCCA
>JAJRBS010000121.1 GCA_028679325.1 Methanoregulaceae archaeon
CTGCCGCTCATGATCCTCGAGATCTCCTACGGACGGCAGTTCCGGGGGTCTGTCGTGCATGCCTTCCAGCAGATCAGGCCGGGCTTCCAGGTCATCGGATGGCTCACCTGCTGCATCGTGCTGCTGATCCTCAGCTACTACCTGGTGATCACCGGCTGGACCCTCGCCTATTGCTGGTATTCCGTGGTGGGTGACACCCCTGCATTCGATATCTTTACCATGACCTACATCCCGATCGTGTTCTTTCTCCTTGCTGCGTTCCTGACCGGGTTCATCGTCTCGCGGGGGGTCCGGAAGGGAATCGAGAGAATCTCGAAGGTTCTGATCCCCTTCTGCTTCATCATGCTGATGATCCTCGTTCTGATGGGGACGACCCTTTCCGGATTCGCTGAAGGGATGATGTACCTCTTCAGCCCGGATTTTTCGGCCCTGGCAGACCCGGTCCTCTGGAGTGCGGCTTTCGGGCAGGCTTTCTTCTCGCTCTCTGTCGGGATGGGAATTCTTCTCACCTATGGCGCCTATACGGAAAAAGACCAGGATATCCCGAGATTATCGGTGATCATCGTGATCGCCGACCTGACTGCCGCACTGCTCGCCGGGCTCGTTATCTTTCCCCTGGTGTTTACCTTCGGCCTGGAACCGGCCGCCGGCGCAGAGCTCGCCTTCACCTCCCTTCCCCTGGCATTTTCACGGATTCCTGCCGGTCATTTCTTTGCTGTGGCTTTTTTCCTCACGTTGTTCATAGCCGCCATCACGTCAGCCATTTCCATGCTCGAGGTCGGCGTGGCTGCAACAAATGAATCATTCGGGTGGTCCCGGAACAGATCCGCGGCAGTAATTACGGTGATTCTTATCCTCATCGGCCTGCCATCGGCCCTGAGCTACAGTCCTGCCGGGACAACGCTTCTTGGCTTCAGAGTCCTTGATCTCATGGATGAGACGGTGGGGACCCTGGGGCTCCCGATAGCGGCTGTACTTATGGCAGCGATATTCTGCTGGGCTGTCCCGGAGGAGAAAGTCCCCCGGGAGTTATCCTCGCGCCAGGGTCTTTCAGGCTGGGTCTTTCCTCTCTGCAAGTACATGATCCCACCCCTCCTGATCGTGGCCACCGCTGCCCGGGTCCTGGCGGGACCCGATCTTTCCGGCGGAAAGCCCCTCATCCCCGGCGATCAGATAATCGGCACCACCTTTCAGGCCGAAGGCATCATCATCATCCTGATTGTCATCCTGATCGTCAGTTTCCTGCTCTGTCGCCTCAAAAAGTGCCGGATACCCGGTCTTTCGCGAAAGGAATAACGGGAGAGCAGGGGGTTTCATGGCGGCGGGCATTATCCTGAAGGATCCTGCAATTCCCCCATCCGGAATTTTTACTGACTGCTCCCGGACAGAGGCAGGTCGCCCCGGACGGATCTTTTCACCCCTGGCCAGACAGATGATTTAATTGCCGGAATCTCCCAACCCTCATACAGGAATTTCCTTCAGGCCCGAGGATTGCCCTGTCATGCAGCCTGTTCTTACAACCATTGCAGACCTGGCGATATGGATCTTTGTGATAACCAGCATGGCCGCCATGGGACTTCAGCTGACCGGCAGGGAGATCCTTGCCCCCCTGAAGAAGAAATGGCTCCTTTCCGTCTCCATCGCGGCAAATTTTTTTATCATCCCCCTTTTTGCCCTCTTTATACTCAGGATTATTCCGCTTAATCCCGGCCTGGCCACCGGGCTGCTGATCGTCGCCACCGCGGCAGGAGCATCATCTCTCCCGAAGGCCATTGAGGTGATCGGGGGAAATACCGCTTTTGCCATCGGGCTGACCATCCTCTTCGTCCTGATAACCATATTCTACATGCCGCTCGTCCTCCCTCTTCTGGTCGGCGGAGTTTTTGTGGATCAATCGGCGACGGCTTTTTATCTCGTGGTCTTCATGCTCCTGCCCCTAATGATCTCCATGCTCGTCAGGGCGAGGCGTCCCGATGTCGCCGAAAGGCTCTACCCCTCTGTGGACCGTGTCTCGAACATTGCCATCTTCTTCATCCTCATTCCGTACCTGATAACCCTCCTGAGCTCTGATTTCTCCGCCCGGGCCGGTGCAGAGCTGGGGGCCGAAGGGGTTTTAGTCGCCGTCCTATTCATTCTGGGGGCGTTTGCCATCGGATACATTCTGGGGGGTCCCGATATCAGGGACCGAGAAGTGCTTGCATTCGGAACGGGCTTTCGGAACATCTCTGCAGCCCTTATCGTGGTCTCTGTCAACTACACCGACCCCAAGGTGATCTTCATGGTGCTGGTTATCGCCATCTTCGGGATCATCTTCATGATGGTCCTCGGTGGCATCCTGTACCGGAAGAACAAACGCCTCGTCCACGGGGGAAAGACGGGGGAACTGGGATGAGAATAGTCGTTGCGCTGGGGGGCAATGCCCTGCTGCGGAGGGGCCAGCCGATGACCGCCGAGGTCCAGCGGGAGAATATCCGTGCTGCCGTCCGGGCGCTCGCACCCCTGACCCGGTCCCACGAACTGGTCCTCTCCCATGGCAACGGCCCCCAGGTTGGTCTCCTCGCCCTCCAGGCCGCCTGTTACCGCGAGCTCGAACCCTATCCCCTCGATGTGCTGGATGCCCAGACGGAAGGCATGATCGGCTACCTGATCGAGCAGGAACTCTCAAACCTCCTTCCCCCGGAGATTCCGTGCGCCACCGTGCTGACCATGGTCGAGGTCGACCCCGCCGACCCGGCCTTTGGCAGTCCTACGAAGTTCGTCGGTCCATCATATGCCCGGGAGGAGGCCGACAGGATCGCCAGGCAGAGGGGATGGGCCTTCCTGCCCGATGGTGATGCCTGGCGCCGGGTGGTCCCGTCCCCCCTGCCTAAGAGGATCATCGAGATCCGCCCGATACGGTGGCTCCTTGAACGCGGGGTGGTGGTGATCTGCACTGGTGGCGGGGGTATCCCTGTCACACGATCGCCTGGCGGTGGTTTATCCCTTGCCGGGATCGAGGCGGTCATCGACAAGGACCGTGCCGGCGCTCTCCTGGCAATCGCCCTCTCTGCCGACCTGTATATCATGGCCACCGATGTCGATGGTGTCTACATCGACTGGGGTGGGCCGGACGCCCGGTTGATTCGGGATACAAGCCCGGAAGAGCTCATGCGGTACTCCTTTCCGGCCGGCTCGATGGGCCCGAAGGTTGAAGCGGCCTGTCATTTCACCGAGGAGACCAGAAACCGCTCGGCGATAGGTTCACTCAATAATATCCTCGCCCTCGTTGAAGGGACGGCAGGGACCCAGGTCAGGAAACCGGGTAACTCCTGATCGGAAGGATACGGCCATTTTCGGCGAAGATTCCCAACAAGGGCCATACAGTTAAGAGCTGGAGGCATGAACCTTATCCCCGATATGCAGGAGATAAGAGTAACGAGAACAGAAAGAAACGGCGAAGTTGAGATCGATATCCGGTTCAAGTCGCTTTCCCAGATTCTCGATGAAGATGATCCGGCTCCGCTCCCGAAACAGGAGTTATCGGATTTTGCAGAGGAGACCTTTGCCGGGTATCTTGATGAATACAGGTTCAAGAAACCGGTGACTCTTTCGATCGGAATCCCCGAAAAGGAACTGTCTGACGAGACCTCCCTCATTCCCCAGGCAGTGAAGAACCATTTCACTTTCCGCGTGCCGAATCTCGAGCATGAGCTGATCCTGTCGCGCAGGGAGGGTATATACAGTTTCATCATTTCGGTCTTCAATGCCTTCCTCGCCGTCATCGTCCTGACCCTCTACTATGACGAATACATGTCCGGATACCTGCCATTCATCCTCTTGGCAGCCCTGGTCACCATCCTGAACTGGGTGACCATCTGGGACACCTACGAATATTTCATGTACGATTACCGGAATCTCTGGCGGAAGAAGCGGATCTACCAGAAGATCACCCGGATCCCGATCACTGTCTCGGGGTACGGGCCGGAAAAAGGTGCCTGACGGCAGAAAGAATCATATTCCAAACTTACCTGCAGCATGTTATCGGGGATTTTCCCGGAGGTAGTCCCGGGCCCGGCAGGGGTCATCCGTTGCAAAACCATCGACCCCGAGATCCCGGGCCTTCAGGATATCAACTGCAGAGTTGAGGGTCCAGGGGATGACTTTCCGGCCGGAAGCATGAGAGGTCCTGACAAGGTCGGTGGTGATAAGTGCATACTTCGGCAGGATGGCCTGACATCCAAGATCGACTGCGATGGAGACAGGGTCCGGTGTCATCCTGGAGAAGATGTAGCCGGTTCTTACCTTCGGACAAAGCGCCTTCATGGCCCTGATGCATTCGGGATGAAAGGAGACAATCCACAGGTCACGGGGCCCTGAATCCCTGAGAACGATGCTCACTTCCTGCTCTGATCCGGGCTCTTTCAGTTCCAGAAAGAGGCCGCACCGGTCTCTCACTTCCCGGCAGACCTCTTCAAGAGTGGGGATCTTCTCTCCCTTCCCGGCATCCAGTCGCCTTACGTCTGTAAAGCCCAGGTCTCCCACCGGGCCTCTCCCTTCCGTGGTCCTTTCAAGTCCGGCATCGTGAAGGATCACCGGGACCCGGTCACGCGTGAGACGGACATCCACCTCGACATATCGGGCGCACCTCATACCGGCCCGTATCGCCCGGAGGGTGTTCTCAGGCTCGACGGCCCGGGCCCCGCGGTGGCCGATGATGAACATACGCCCCCGTGAGCTTGTCACCGGTAAAAAACATTGGCATTTATGAAGACCCGTGCCCAAGGGAACTCTGCCATGAGCCTCGTCATCGGTTTTTCCGGAGCCAGCGGAGCCGTTATCGGGGGGGACTTGCGTGAAGTCCTTCTCTGGGGTGAGGACTCACATACCGGTCAGCTTGAGCGGGAACTCTACTCCGGGGAGATCAGGAATGATGCGGAGCTTGCGCAACGGGCGGCGGATCTTGGTGTGAATCTGTCGATCCGCGACACCAAGGTGAAGGTCCAGGAACGGGATGGTGTCCTGGTCGGTGAGGTGAGCGAGTCGGATGGCGGGGTGGTGAGCAAGAGGAGATTGTATTTAACCGCCGGGGAGTATGCCATCGCCGACATCAGGGACAGGCATTTTGAACTCCGGACCCGGGAGAGCCGGATCAGTTTCGTGGTCCTCGGAAACGAAGTGACAAAGAGGATTGCGAACGAGGCCATACGTGAAGAATGGAAGAATGGTACCTTCGAACACGCGATACGGGTCACCATCACCGCACTCGAAACCGCCGCTGCAAGAACTGCCTCGGTCAGCAAAAAACATCTCATCCTGCAGACACGGGAAAAGACCGGGCTGTCCGCGGTCATCGAGAGGGACCGGAAAGAGGCTGAAGGGACAGGAGCGTAGACCTTCCCTCATGTACCATTAAATAGCGACATTTATCAGCCACCAGAGGTTAACAGATGAGGAAGGAGGGTACCAGGATGCTGAACCCGAAAATAGGACTTATAATCACCCAGTTTTTTCCAAACATCGTTGATCGCCACATCAGGACACGGTGTCCTGAAACGGAAGTACGCGATGGTCTTCTCCGGTACCGGGAGATGGGATACCAGACGATCCGACATCTCCCCCCCGAACAACAGGAAGAGAACCGTGAAGCCCTGGAGAGTGCATTTTCTGCTTCCCTGCGGCAGGTCGAAGAATTCCATGCCCATGAGGGAGGAGAGGAGTCAAAAGGGGCCAGGTCTGACGCCGATGTGTCCTGACCGGGCACATTACAGGCCGGGGATGGCCTGATGGCGCGGACATTGTCGGAGAGGGACCAGGAGATCCTCCGGAAGATGGCCCCGGAGATCTGCGACCCTCTCTGCCCGGGATCAGGCCACGAGTTCTTCTCCATTCTCCCCCCTGTTTCCAATCATTTTTCCGTGAGCGATGAGGACTTTCTAGCCCGGATCCGGAGGCTTTCCCCCGGAGAACTTGAATACCTTGCCGGGCTGGTCCTCGACGGGAGCGAGAGCGTATCCTGCGTCCGCCCCGAGCATATCGTCCTCTTCGCCGAACAGGTTGCGGAGACTCTCTCTCCCGAACTGGGAGAGAGGATCATCAGGATTTACGCATCGGAAGGGAGCTGTCAATAGGATTCAGCGCTTCTCCTCGTGACCGGGAAAAGCCACCTCTGTTCTTTTCGTGATAAAGGATCTCCCGATATTCTCTCCCACCCTCCGAGCTACTCTGACCGGGAGGCCGATGCCGAGAATGTCGGGGGGCAGGGCATAGTTGAGGGTCGGGTCCTGCGGTCCGAGGAATGCCGAATCCGGCGGGGCATTTGCCGCCATTCCTGCCGGATAGGTGACCAGAGTGGCACAGGCCGGCCCCCAGGGAACAAGGACAGGGTAGAATGGTTCTGACCGGTCGAAGTGCACCTGGGCAACAAGGTTCCGGACCTGTTCTGCTCTCCCGAAGAAGCTGATGGCCCGGACACCGGTGAACGGGTCCGGGACGGATTCTGTGGTCCGGACCACCAGGTACCTGCCGGGAGGGGTAATAGCCCCCTCGGCCGCGAAGCAGGCATCCACCAGCTCGGGGGTTGCCTTCAGGTATTCTGCCGGTGCATCCGGGATTGCGGGATTGCCGGAAGAGACAAAATAGCTGATCGCCGGAGGGCGACTGATGTATCCCGCGTGAGAGAGTCCTCCGGGGCAGCAGCCGGCCTTTGCGTCCTCGCCCAGGTAGACGACAGAAGGGGCCTCGCCCTTTGACATCCTGATCATGGCTGTGGCGAGACAGCGGTGAACCGACGGCAGGAAGACAGCTCCCTCGGGAGGTGTGTCGGAACCATGGACGGCGATGGGCTTTGTCCCGAGACGGAATGTTGCGGCGATGAGCTCTCCGAGCTCCCGGATACTCATGGCGGTCGGGGGAGTCATAAGCGGTGGTTCACCCTGCGGGGATAAACAGCTGCCGGCCTGGGGATTCGCCTTTGCCCGAGCGCCGGGAAGTTACCTGAAACTCAGCCGGTGAGCAAAGGGATATTCTCTGTGAACAGGGACATCTTATGTCCCGTTCGCCTCTGCCTTTTCCACACTCTCCTTCTTCTCAGGCTCGGCCCGGATGGGGAGAATAACGGTGGTAATGCCCCGGTACTGGAGTCTTCGCTGGATGGCAAAGGCCGTCTCGTTATGGAGGACCTTCTGGAGGGGATGTTCATTCCGGAAGACGATCTGACCGGTGTAGACCGTGGAGTCAGGATATTCACGGGAGATCTCCACGCAGAGCTCCACAGCGGTATCGACCACATCGACTCCTATTTCTGTCCGGTATTCGGCCGCGATCCCCATGTTCCGGGCGAGGTCGACATAGTGCTGGGCGCCGTTGCGGGTGGACTCTTCCAGCGCCTCGATCTCGCTTGCACCCTTGAATGAACCGGAATCGACCACGGCAACGGTGACGAAGATGAAGTTCTCATAGAGCCCGGGATAGTTCTGGATGATGGAGAGAAAAGTCCTGACCCCGAAACCGTTGTATCCTGATACCAGCTGGATGGCGGTCTTTCCCTTGGGATTCAGGGGCTCGGCGTTGTAATTCGGGACACCGGGGAGGTTTCGCAAAAGGTCGTCGAACTTCTGGAAACCCTTCACCACCTTCGCGTAGTGTCCCTTGATCAGGTAACAGACGAACACCACCCCGGCCGTTATTATGAGGGTGAGCCAGCCTCCACTCGAGAATTTCTCGACAATAATGAGGACGAGGATTCCCGTACAGACCAGAAATCCGATGATGTGAATCGACGTGAATTTACGCCATGCCGGTTCCTTCTCCTTGTTGTTGACAAAATAGCGCATCATTCCGTACTGGGAGAGCGAGAAGGTCACAAAGACGTTGATCGAGTAGAGGACGATTAGGAAGGTGAGAGATCCTCCCGTAAAGAGAAAGAGGAGAATGGCAGAACCCCCGATAAGCAGAATCCCGTTGTAGAAGGTCAGCCGCTCGGAGAGGTTGACGAACAACCGGGGGAGCCATGAGTCGATGGCCATGTTCGCCATGACCCTTGGCCCGTCGATGAAACCCGTCTGGGCAGCCACCAACAACAGGATGGCTTCGGAGAGGATGATAAGAAATGCTATCAGTCCGCCGAAAGCCCACCCGCCGAAGACAGAGTCCGCCAGGACCGAGTTTAGGGTCTTCCCGGCCTCGGGCTGGACGTTCCAGAGCAGGAAACAGAAGAACAGACCGATGGAGACCAGGGCCAGGGAGATGGCCATATAGGCCATGGTCCGCTTCCCTGTGCTGACCTTCGGTTCCCTCATGATCTGCATACCGTTGGCCACGGCTTCGATACCGGTGTACGTGCCTGCCCCGAACGAATAGGCCCGGAGGAGGATGGCGAGTATCCCGAAGACCCCGATGACGGCGAGATCGGTCTCGAAATCGCTCTGGATCCCTGCTGTGACAACCGGCACCTGGGGGAGGTGGGTCCCGATGCCGACGCCCAGGAGGAGGATATGGAAGACGATGAACATCAGGAAGATGGGGGCAAGGAACAGGACCGATTCCTTGACGCCCCGGAGGTTCAGGATAATCAGGAAGATGATGAGAAAGATGCCGACCAGCACCTTGAAGACGTGCAGCTCCAGGGGGAGGAAGCTGAACAGGGCGTCGACACAGGCGGCAATAGACACGGTGATGGTCAGGATGTAGTCGACGAGAAGGGCACTCCCCGAGACGACCCCTGCCGTGGGGCCGATATTATGGCTGGCGACGATGTAGCCTCCACCGCCGCTCGGGAAATGTTCGATGATGACGGTGTACGTATAAGAGATGATGAGGACCGTCACCGCGGTCATGAGCCCGAGGGTGATCGCCAGGTAGGTGTGAGAACCAAGGGCAATGTATGCCTCCTGGGGACCGTACGACGATGAGGAAAGCCCGTCAGCGCCGAGGCCAATCCATGCCAGGAGAGGGATCAGGGCCAGCTTGTGAAAGATCCGGGGATCATCAAGGCTTTTCCTGGCGCCGACGATTGCGTGATAGATCTTCGAACGCCAGACCTCCAGATGGTCGAGGTCAAATGACCCGGCGATCTTCTTCACTTTCTCTGGAGGCTTCACCTTATGAGGTTCACGAATGGAAGTATTTATTTCTTTTACTTTTACCGTTCGCGGGAATCTATATCCCGGATGCTCAATTGTGAACCTTTCACAGGCTGGTTCTTATATCCGGGCTTCGAATAGTCATGCATGCACCCCCTTGCCTGGCCGTTCATATGTGTGCTATTGACGGGCGGAATCATCGTCTCCGGATGCGCCTCCCTGATGAAGAGTCCTGACGTATCGGTAACAGGTGTCTCTCTCTCATCCGCTTCTCTCTCGGAGATTGCTCTCAATGTCAGTCTCCTTGTCGATAACCCGAATTCGTTCGGGATAACTCTCAAGACCCTCTCCTTTGATGTCTACTACCAGGCGGGAGGAGAATGGGTCTACCTCTCGCACGGGGAGGCGGCCGGCATCCGGATCGAACCCGGGG
>JAJRBS010000138.1 GCA_028679325.1 Methanoregulaceae archaeon
GGACAAGCGCATCAATGAACAGCAGGTCGAGATCTTCAAGGCAGGACAGGCTTTCATCCGGGAGACATGCGTTGGTATCCGAAGTATAACCGATGCGGGTATCATGATCACAGATCAGCAATCCGTAGGTCTCCATCGGCGGGTGATTGACAGGAAAGAGCGTGACCTCAAGTCCGCAGACGCGAAACGGCTGGAAGGCTTTCTTTATGGAAGCACTGAGGCCCATGAATCCAAATATCGATCCGCAATAGGCGATGACCCCCGGGCCTCCGAATACGTGGGGCAAATCCTGCACCCGATAAAATTCACCAAAACCCATGAAATGGTCATAATGACCGTGACTCCAGATGACACTGTCGATTCTGGGAGAACCGGCCAGGAGCAGTTGTTGGCGGAGATCAGGAGTGGTCTCAACGAGGATCTTTTTATTTTCCTTTTCGATGAGGAAAGAGGTTCTCAACCGCTGGGTACCCGCTGAGCGGGCATAACTGCATTGAGGACAATGGCATCCGATCTTGGGTGTCCCTATTGCATCTCCTGTCCCCAACAGGGTAATCTGCATATTACAACCAGTTCTGGCTTCGAACGAGGCCACGGCTAACGATCAGAAGTATACCCCTTTCCATATCTACGTCGGTGACATGATCACGGTGCTCCATCAATGCCGAGAGCAAGGCCTCTTTTACCATAATCCGCAGATCGGACCCTGAAAAACCTTCAGTTGCATCAGCGATACGCTCGAAATCGCAGTGGCAAATGATACTGGCGGTAATCTGCTCAAGAATCTGGAGACGCATCGTCCGATCCGGAAGGCCAAACTCAACGATCTCATCAAATCTCCTCCACGCCGCAGCATCGAGCAACTGGGGATGATTTGTTGCACCAATCAGAAGCACCCCATCTCTAATCAGGCTGATACGGTCGATATTCTTCAGAAGCGAGTTAACCGCCCGCTTCATGGCTCCATGGTCGTCTGTCACCCGGCTCTTGGCAACGAAGTCGAACTCATCGATGAAGAGTATGCATGGCGAGAGCTTCTTGGCAAAATCAAATATCCTGTCAATGTTCTTGGATGTTTCACCAAGGTACTGCGATGTGACCATCGACAGGCGCACTTCTATCAGGGGGAGGTGCATCTCTCGGGAGAGAGCGAGAGCAAGTGATGTCTTTCCAGTTCCCGGGGGCCCGACGAAAAGGAGTTTACCGACTTCGTGAATGCGATGTCTTCGAAGTACTTCCCTGTGTTCCCGGGCCGTACTGATCTTCCGGATGATCCGTTTCTGTTCCTCGGTGCAGACAAACTCTTCGAATTTCTGCTCGACCTCATCGGGTGCACTGATAATGACCAGGTCGAGGGCCGGTTTCAGACTCTCATCCTCAGCGGCGATGGATGAGATTTTCTGTGCCAGGAATGCCCGTGAATCTTCATAAGAAGGATTTTCAGCCTTTATAGCATCATAGGAAATATCACGCAGCCCTGAATTCATGTAATAGAAGGCAAGGGTTGGATTTTTTTTGATCAGGTCAGTACCAAATCTCTTCACAAACCACCCCGCCGCCGCTTCAAGGCTGGTCACCTGTATTCGCTGGCCGAAATCCTCACAGACTATTACGGGCGTTTTTCCCAGTTTCCCGCAAGCGTCCGCTATACCTGTGCTCCGTCGTATCATTCCTTCGGACAGGAACAAGGGGCGTTTTATCTCCGAACCCCCATCCGTACCGAATAATTCCCGGCACTCCGGGGTAAGATCGTTCACATCGAGATCTGGATTCCGGTTGAATATCTCCGCCGTGAGCGCCAGTTCAAGTAGTTTCGGGGTCTCGTCCTCCGCGGACATGTCAATAAATTTTATTATTGGATTTCTGCGTCAATAAGGATATCTCATGCCGTGGTGACGATAACGCCATCCTCGGTGACGATAAGGGTGTGCTCATGCTGTGAGACCAGGGACCCGGGTATGTCCGCAAGGACAGGATAGGCGCGCACAATACCCTGCGAGACGAGGGTGGCAAGGGCGAAGTCCTGCTTCTCCACCTGAACCCACCGGCGTGCAAACGGCAGACCCCTCCTCTCACGCACCAAATCCAGGAGCTTCCGGGCCGGAGCAAGCCGGACAGGTTTGATCCCGACCTGTGAGAAGATCTCCACGCGCGCTTTGTCAGTCACTCTTCCTGAACCGGTGGTGGCGAAGGGTTCGATGGCAAATACCATGCCGGGCTCGAGTTTTCCACCTCCCGGTGCCAAAAAATTGGGAATGGTCGGCGGGGTATGGATTGTGTATCTGTCAAGTCCGTGCCCCGTAAGATTCATGACCGGCCGGAAACCCCGGGTTTCGATCTCTTTCTGGATAGCCTCGCCCAGATCCCTTACCATGACTCCGGGTTTCACAAGGCGGATGGCGCTCTCCAGCGCGGACTGTGAGGCTTCGAGGAGGAGCCCGTTGTCTCCCAGGTCGACGGTGGTCGCGGTATCTGCTATATATCCGTCAATGTGGACTCCGAGATCCAGTTTGACAACATCGCCCTGGGCAAAGACCCGCCCGTCGTCCAATGAAGCGGTATCGTGGGCGGCATCTTCATTGAGTGAGATGTTCAGGGGGAAAGCAAGACCTGCCCCCGTCATATGAACCATCTCTTCGATCTCTTCTACAACATCCCGGATCGAACCCCCAGGTTTTATCATCCCCGAACCTTTATTCAGAATTTCACGTGCAATCCTGCCAGCTTCACGATATTTATCGCAGGCTTCTTCGGTTGGGGGTATTTTCACAACACCAGCTCCCGTGGAAACCGGGTCATGCAGTCCAGGCCTTCCCCCCGGATCACACCAATATTTTCAAGTCTGACCCCCCCGATCTTCGGGTAGTAGAGTCCCGGCTCTATGGTAACCACGTTTCCTTTCTTCAAAATCCCTCCCGACGGGCCGAGAACAGGGAGCTCGTGCACTTCGAGTCCGACCCCGTGACCGAGGTTATGCGTAAAGCCTTCTGCACCACTTTCAAAACCCTGTTCGCGAAAAAACTCTACGACTGACTGATGAACATCTGCTCCAGTCACTCCGGGGCGAAGCATCGCTATAGCGAGATCCTGGGCGTCCCTTACTGCCTGAAACATTTCGACAACGTCTGTTGCAGGGGTTCCTTTTGACACGGTCCGGGTCATATCTGTAAAATACCCTGAAGTCATACTTTTCGGAAAAACATCGATGACAATGGGTTCTTCAGAGAACAGAGGCCCCGTACCAGTTTTATGCGGAAGGGCGGCGTCTTTCCCGCAGGACACAATGGTATCTTTTGCCTGGTACCCCTGTTTCAGAAGATAGCGGTGCATGTCAGATCGTATCCTTTCAGAGGTAAGAGGCTGTTTTCCAAGGTATAATACCCCTCTCCGTGGCTTTGACCGGCGTATCATCATGGTTGCCCTCTTCATTGCGGCATCGGTTGCTTCCTGAACCTTCCTTATCTCTGATACCTCTGTCTTTCTTTTACGAGCCCGCATATTGGGAATTGTGCCCGAGTCAACAGACACAGTCGTGAGATCAGAAAGGTATTTTCCAAGGGCAAAGGGCAGGTCGGGGGGGACGAGTATCGGGCCTCCGACCAGATCATGAATCATGAGCGCATACGCCCTCCAACGGTCTTTCTCCTCCTCGAGATAGCGCAAAAGATCTGTCTCCGTACGGCTCATCACACCGACAGCCGCTTCACGGGAGGCCCGGACGTACTCCATCGGGGACACAACGATAAATCCTCTCTCATCTCTCTTCTTCGCAAAAACGAATGGATCAGTGGTGACGAAGCGGGTGATGTAACGCATATCCGCATATTCCGAAGATCCGAACATAACAAACGCTTCGGCGCCTCCTTTCTGAAGAGACCGGTCAAGCGCGTCCATACTCACTTCTTATTCGCAGAACCACAAGTAGTTTTATTCCGGAAGATACCTATGAGTAATGGATCCTGCGACGAAAGAGAGCTTCAAATGGAAATTTTACCGTCTCCAAATCATGATAAATATTGTCATTTTCCTCGTTGCAGCCGCTTTCATTGCCCTCTTTCTGGCAGCAGAAGAATACCGCATTCCGGCCTTCATCGGCCTCATACTTGCTGCAACAATCCTCGGGCTGTATACCCGGCACAGGTACAGGGTCACAAAGGCCTGGCTGGAAGAACAGACCTGAACGGAGAGAGTCATGGTTTCACCCCAGGATAGAGCTGATGATTGAAAGAGTGAAGACCGAGATAGAACTGATGCAGAGACATACGGAAGTCCTTCGGACGGTCGTCGCTCACCAGCCGATCGGGATCATGAAGCTTTCAGAACTGCTTGACCTTCCCTTTCACAGGATCAGATATTCCCTGAGAGTCCTCGAACAGATGGGCTACATACGGGCATCGCCGGCAGGTGCCGTTCCAACGCCTGAGGCTGAAGAACTTCTGCGTCACCTTAACGAAGAGATCGAAGATATGATAACACTTCTGACGGCGATGAAACAGTATTCATAATATGAGGGGCAATTTCTGGATAAAGACCCCGGTTTTTGGGTTTGCATAACGCTACTTTTAAAAATATGCAGCAAGAATCTTCTAGGGCACATCGATCGTGCCGCCATAACTCAGTTGGTAGAGTGGCTGGCTGTTAACCAGCATGTCACAGGTTCGAGTCCTGTTGGCGGCGCTTAACCGGCGGGCCCGTAGCTTAGTCCGGTTAGAGCGCCCGGCTCATAACCGGGCGGTCATGCGTTCGAATCGCATCGGGCCCATACGCCTCTCCTTTTCATTTTAAAAAACACAATATGTATGAGATTCCGCTGACATCTCTAGTGTCATGTATTGTCCTGTCTGCGGCGATGACTGTGTTGACCACGCATCGGCCCTGATTGCCCTCATGCCGCGGATATTTGCCAACTGTCCTTCCTGCCAGCATCAACCCCTTTATAAAACGACTCCACCTCCACCAGGGAGTTATCATGATCCCTGCTCCTGCGGTAAAAGGTTCATTGACGAAGTCTTTGCCCATCTGTATGATATTCTCGTGCGGGAAGGTCTTTTTTCCGGGAAAGAGCCCTTGAAAGCGGTTGGAACACCGCTTGTTCATCCGGGTTTTCCCACCACAAGCCCACCCTTCCTTCCCAAAAAATCCCTGGTCCTCCTCTCCCGCGTGGCAGACAAGGATGTCGCTGCACATATGCTCAAGGAAGTCCCGGAGATCAGAGGGGTTGTAAGGAACGGCGAATTCACCCCCGGGGTGACGGATCCGGATCTTCTTGTCCCCCCGAGAAGGAACGAACTGCTTGCCGGTTGTGATGTCCGGGCCGATATCTATCCGACAACGGCCGGGTCCATCGTTCTCTTCCAGCAGCAATCCATGATGCACATCGAATTTCCCCGTTTTTTCAATCCGAAGATCCAGGCAGTTGAGTCCCGGATAAGGACTCTCTCGCCACAATGGTTCGTTGACGCCTTCTGCGGAACCGGCAAACTCGGCCTCACGGCTGCGAGAATGGGTGTACCTCATGTGGTGCTGAACGATTCCTGGTTTGCTGCGGCATTCTGGTCCGCCTTCAACCTTACAATCAACCGGGAATTCTTCCGTTTCGATGAGGTCAGGATTCTCAACGATTACAAAAGTATGGAAGGCGAACCAGTCCGGACTGATCCAAAACCGGTGGCAAGAACCGAGGGAGAACAGGAAATTCTGGTTTATCAGGGAGATTTCAGGAAACTTCACCAGGTGCTTCCGGCAGGACCGGTCCTTGCTGCGCTGGATGTTTTTGAGAAAGCTGACAGGAAAGCCACAGGTTCGGTTCTGCACTACTGGCGTGAACATGTAACCGGCGAGGCATTTATCCCCTGAGCTTCTCATATAGTAATGGGGACTAGCCCGGGTGGTTCGGCGTCACCTGTCACCTGAAACCGTCGGTATGCGGGGGGCGAAGTTTGAGGAAGGCCGAGGCGGCCTGCTGGAGCCGCCGTTTTCTTTCGTTGAAACCTCGTCCCATGAGGTCGGTGGACAGGGATCAAAGTCCCGGAGGGGGCGGCGACCTGCAGCCGCGGGTAACGGTTCAGGCCCGGAAGGGAGCAGACTTACCGTGGACATCCGGCGCCCATGGGGGCGCGGGGCGGAGGAGGAGGTCGGTGGTGAACGCAGGTGCGTGCGGTCGACCGATAACACGTCCCCATTCCCCAACAACCGTTCAAGATCATGGCCAAAGTCACGATTATCGGAGCAACGGGCAGCGTTGGTTCATTTGCGGCCCATACCATTTCAGAAATTCCCCATGTCAGCGAAATTCTCCTTATCGGCAGGGAAGGACGAGAGGATCTGCTAACCGGGATATCCCAGGATCTCAAAGACTCGTTTGCGGCATGCGGGAATTCTATTGAGCTCGATTGGACGACCGACATCAGGGAGTCAGAGGGCTCCGACATTGTAGTCTGTGCTGCAGGAATCGGACGACGGCCGGGACAGGACCGGCTCGACCTTGCCCTTGGCAATGCACGCCTTGTTTCTGCTATATCTGACCAGGTGGGAGAATCTTCGCCGGATTCAATTCTGTTTATGGTGACGAACCCCGTCGACGTCATGACCTCCGTAGCCCTCAGGTATTCCGGTATGGACCCAACGAAGGTCTTTGGTCTTGGGACTCATCTTGATTCGATGCGGCTCAAAGCACTTATCGCGTTATTTTTCAAGGTTCATGTGAGTGAGGTGCACACCCGGATCATTGGTGAACATGGTGATAGTATGGTCCCTCTCTGGTCAGCGACCACAATCGGGGGCATCCAGATTAGTAATCTCCTCGCATTCTCACGCCTTCCGATGACAGAGATGGTCGAGACCGTTAAGGCAAGCGGAGAGAGCATTATCAGGAACAAGGGTGCAACGGTCTATGGCCCCGGAGAAGCCATAGCAACACTGGCAGGGACTGTCCTTGGCAATGAGAACCGGATACTCACGGTCTCAGCCTACATCATGAGCGAGGTCCATGACATAGGAGACGTCTGCATCGGTGTCCCTGCGAGGATGAACCGTAACGGTGTCTTTCCGATCCCTATCCGGATCGATGAGCAGGAAGTTGTGCAGTTCAAAGCCTCGGTGGAAAAGATCCGGGAGATTACCGCAGATATTTTCAAGCGTCTGGAATAAGAAAAGAGGGGCCCGAAAATAGGCTCAGGTGAGTGTCAGTTCAATAATCTCGGCACGTTCAACGCCGTCAAGTGCCATAATCTGAGCTTCTATCGCATCACTTTCACCGCCAGCGTCACTAACGACAACGGCTATCTTTAAGGCTTTAAGCCCGAAGCCGATCGGCTCTTCCCTTATGTCCTGAAGACCTTTTACCTCTGCCCGAAGTCTGGATTTCAGGTCTTGAAGATCGACATCCGGCGACTCAGGCATAACTCGCAGGATCAATACCACGTTGCCCATTGATTCAGGGCCCCCCGAAGCCGCATTTTGGGCAGGTATAGGGTATGCTCTGTTCCCGGCACCGGTAACATCTCCGTATCGTCTGCCCACACCTCGGGCAAACGAACTCAGCCGCTCCCTCGAGAGCAAGGGGCGCATTACATGAGGTACACTTGCGAATCGCCATAAACATTCATCACCTGATTCTAAGTCCTTATACTATCTGCGCTGAATGATTTAAAATCCGATGGTAGTGCCGGTAACAGGATATCCCCTGAGAAACGAATCAAGTCTCTCGGGTACTTTACCGTTCATAATTGTCGTTTTGACCTTATTTCCAAGAACAAATGAAATAAAACAGGGATCAACAACTTTCGTCTCAATGGCGCCAGTGACTCTTTCCTGAAGCTCTCCTCCCTCAACTAGGCCTTCAACGGACTTGAGAATGATGAGTTCGAGCCCGAGCACATGAGCAACCCAGGCAGCAATGGTATCGGAAGTGACCGCCCATGTGTGGGGGAGAGGATCGCACTCTCTGAGGGGGATATAGGGGAGAAACACTTCGAGCTCCTCTGGTCTATGCAGCAGGGAAACACACTCGACACCCCTTGACGCGATGAGCCAGCCAAACTGCTCCATTGCGGCGATCGCCATCCAATGCGCATACTCCCCTTCCAGTCCAGTCCTGCGAATCATATCGGCAAATCTCCCACCCCCCGGAACGATAAGGCATGAGCAGGAACGGTGTCGTAGAACAGCGAGTATCGGATCGATTTCCCCTTCGAGGCTTCCCCCGATTTTTATCACGTATGGTTCGGCCATCTCAGGTGATGATGCATTTCACCATGTTAATAAGCTGAACGTTTGTTATCCTCTTATTATGCGCAGGGCCATCCTTTTTCTGATCCTGCTTCTCCCGGGATTGTCTTGTGCAATCCAGATCACTGAGTTCTGTCCCGATCCATACCTGCCCGAAGATCCCGATGAGTATCTGGTTATCGAAGGGAACGGAAGACTTGACGGGATTATTATCTCGGATGGCGAAGGAGGATTCCGTTTCCCGGGTGGTTCCGAGATAACGGGGAGGACCATAATATCCAGAAACGGAAAGGCATATTCACGAACTCATGGACACCCCCCAGACTTCGAATGGTATGACACCTCTCCGGAAATCCCTGACGTTATCAGGGCGGGGAGCCTGCAACTCTCGAATACCAGGGATCAGCTTCGCCTATATCAGGACAACCTCCTGATTCAGGAGATTGTCTGGCCCGATGATATTGTCGCACGACAGGGGCAGATACACTATCTTGAGGATGGAGTCTGGGATAGACGACCTCTCCTGATTGGGCAGTCCCGGTTTGTCCAGGGGGTATTTGCAGATGTTACCGGTTCGGCCTTTGTTTCGCCAGACTCATCGTTTGATACGTACAGGGAGTATGTTCAGTCTGCAGATCGGGTATTGCTGGTTAATGTCTATGAATTTTCAAGCATGTCGATGGCAAATGAGCTCATCGATGCAGAAAAGAGGGGGGTTTCGGTCACTGTGCTCCTGGAGGGCGGGCCTGTTGGGGGGGTAAGTGACGAGGAAAAAACCGTTATCTCATACCTCCAGGCGGCAGGAATACCCGTTTATTTCATTTCAGGCTCATCGACAAGCCCTGCCCCCTACCGGTTCGACCATGCCAAGTATATGGTGGCGGACGGCGAGCGGATACTTCTCACCAGTGAGAATTTCAAGCCGACAGGTTTTCCGGAGAGGGGAACGAGAGGTAACCGGGGCTGGGGAGTGGTGATTGAGGATCCGCGGGTTGCCGACTATTTTACGGAAGTTTTTCAGTACGATTGCGGGGGTGACTGGGCGACCCCTGCAACTGTTGGGGCTTATAAGATCGGGGAGCAACTGCCAGGGAAAAGGTATCAATCGGAGTTTGGGACCTTACCCTTCACGGGCGCATCTGTCGTTCCTGTCCTCGCTCCTGACACGTCCTATCTGATTGAGGAAATGATTTCGGGAGCAGAGGAGTCTGTTGATATCGAGCAGGCGTACATCACCAACCAGAGTAAGGGGTCCTTGAATCCCTACCTGCAGGCCGCAGTTGATGCTTCAAGAAGAGGAGTCAGGGTCAGAGTACTTCTTGACTCATCATACTTCAATGTCGAGGAGGATTGCGACAACGACGAGATGGTCCGGGTGCTGAATCAACTTGCAAAGGACGAGCAACTCCCTCTTGAAGCGCGCTGTGCCAACCTCCGGGAAAATAATCTGGAAAAGATTCATACGAAAGGAGTTATCGTCGATAGAAAGTCGGTCCTGGTGAGTAGCATAAACTGGAATACCAATTCTCCTCAGTTCAATCGCGAAGCAGGTGTGATTATCCTCCATCCTGATGTTGCTGGATATTTTTCCTCGGTCTTTGAGGATGATTGGAACAGCAGTGACGTGATTCCTGACAGTGAAACTCCTGATTTGACGAAGATCGGCATAGCGACAGCCATTGTTCTCGTTCTCCTCTTCTACCATCTCTCGCGAAGAAGGAGGTACTATTGATTCTTTTTCTAGCCTTTTTCGCTGCAAACCGGCAGATTTCACAAAGGTTGATCTTCGGTATCCGAACCGGTTGCTTCCTGACCATTATCTCAAAGAGGACGATACGACACCCGGAGCGCCTCATGCTTCCCACGTGGTTTCGCGGTTCTGACATATGATCCGCCGCGCAGCCCTGAAACGTAAATTCTCACTGACAAGATGATTCTCTTTGAGGTTTTTTTCATGAGCGTAGCGGACTCTTCGGTGCAGGATCGCCCTTCTGAACAACATCCTCGGGTTTCATTCCCCCGACTTAATTGCACGAGATCTTTGACGATGAGGGAAGGTTCACGCCATACAGGAGGGGTTGTTAACACTGTTCACTATCAACTGTCGATTATATGCTTCTGCGGACCTCATTTCTTCGTGATGCTCCTGCAACAGGAACGACTCGCATTTGTCCTGCTGGTGATTGTTGCAATCGGGATAATTCTTGGGTCCATTGTTTTGGCGGGGATCGATAAAGGGCCACTTGCAAAGGATTTCTCTCAGGCGCAGCCTGAAGGATCTCTTGTCCGCATCGATGGAATCGTTGAAGAACTTCGTTGGACACAGACAGGGGGACACCTGAACGCGAGAGTAGAAGGAACATCGGTGTTTATACCATCCGCTGTTGCGAAAAAAATCACCCTCCGAAAAGGTGATCGCATTCTTGTCTATGGTATCATTCAGACTTACCGGGGCGAGAAGGAGATAGTCGTTCAGAATGCAGGGGATGTAAAGCAATTATCCTGGAATGATCATTGATCCGGATTCGCTTCCCCCGATGCTTGATGAGGATCGGGTTCTCCCGCCTTCTGATGGATAATTCTGATTGCAAGCGCAGCCGCCTCCCGCACAGACGCTTCCGTGTCCTGAAGCAGTTCAGAAAGTGGCCCCAGAGCCCTCTTATCGCCGATATTACCCAAAGCCCATGCCGCGAACTGTCGGACCTGCCTTTTCACGTCTTTCAGGACAGCGATGAGAGGTTCTACCCCCCTTCTGTCGCCCAGTCTTCCCAATCCTATCGCACTTCCGACACGAAGCCATTTTTCCGGGGACTTTAATCCCTGCAGGAGCGGTTCGAAAGCCCGTGCATCACCTATTGAACCGAGCGACTTTGCCGCAAGCCATGCTACATCGACATAAGGGTCATGAAGCGCGTTGATCAGTGGTTCTACTGTGGTCTGATCACCGACAATACCGAGGGATTCTGCTGCCCTCCACCGGGTATCAAGGTAGGGACTCTTTAACTGATCAATCAGTTCTTTGATCTTTTTTCGGCGTGAATCCTGTTCGGCGTATACGGCATCCGTTGCCGCCCCCTCCCCTGCTGGCATATGTGGTCAACTTTCATCCGGGGATTAGAGAAGAGTAATATTAACGTTTGTGATATGGCAGCCGAAAGAGACCGGGCAACGGGATAGTTCTCGTTATTTTTCGACAATATCAAGGCTGAAGTCGAAATTCATTACGCTATGGGTGAGGGCCCCGGCGCTGATGAGATCGACATCACACGTAAGGTACTCTCGGAGATTTTTTTCGGTAATTCCTCCGGACAACTCGATGAGAACCTTTTCACGGAGGCCTTCCTCCTCCAGGTAACGGAGAGATGCCTGAACCATTCCTACGGGCATATTGTCGAAAAGGAGGATATCGGCTCCCGCCTGCGCCGCACGAACTGCTGTGTCTGTATCCTGGACCTCTACCTCGATCTTCCGATACAAAGAAGATTCCTTCGCCCGGGCAACAGCTGTCTCCAGAGGGACCAGTGCGAGATGATTGTCCTTAATCAGGATACCGTCTGAGAGGCTCAGCCGGTGTGGATCGCCTCCTCCGGTTTGAACCGCTTTCTTATCGAGCTTCCGAAGACCGGGGGCGGTCTTCCGGGTCGCTGCGATCCTGCATCTGCACCCGCATTCTTCCACCAGATCAACCATCTGGCGTGTCCGTGTTGCAATTCCACTCATCCGCCCGAGAATATTGAGGGCTGTCCGTTCAACCAGGAGAATATCCTTTGCTGCCCCCTCGATGGTCAAGACTACCATTCCAGAGACAATTGTATCTCCGTCATTCCTGTGTCTGGAGGTCTTCAGGCCGAAATAACGAAAAAGGGCCTCTGCTTCTTCAAGCCCTGAAATGACCCCCCCCTCTTTGGCAGAAATGACCGCATGGCAGTATTCATTCCCTATGACGGTTTCCGATGTGATATCTCCAAAAGGAGCGTCCTCCAGAATGAACGAGAGCAGAAGCCTGATGTCCTTCATAGAATTTTTTCCTGACTGTTTATCATATCCTGTAGGCATTCCTGTTTGTCATGACCCAACTACTAGGGGATTGTCGAGATTTGAAAGTAACGAGAGAATCGAGAGAGCAGCAAGATAACTTGTTGCCGGATTTTCCGGGCTGGGAAGGTTATTGACCTTGATGTAGATCTCGCCAAAAGCACCCTCCGCAAAGATCTCGTGAACATTCCTATCCACTTCGGGGTCCACGTACAGCTCGACATCGGCATCCTGGCCGGAGGCAAGACTCAGGGCAACCGAGACATTGACGTTCCGGGGAAACTCCTTGATGCATTCATTTGCCTTTCCTTTAAAAACCAGGGTTCTATTGCTGGCAGGAATCCCCAGAGACAACGGGCTTTTGGTGGTCCTGAGGAGGAGGCGGGATAATGGAGAGATACGAGCCACTTTCAGGTTATCGAGACCCGCGATGGCGCCGCTTGGGATGTATATTTTCTTTCCTTCTTTCCTTGCACAGGTAACAATGGACTCTCTGAATGATGGATCCGCAAGGGCACCCACGCTCATGATAACCAGATCCTTCCTGTTTTTTATCACCTCTTCTGCGTACATGCGGGCCGCCCGCACCGATGCGGCTTCAACAACCAGGTCAAATTCGGCTTCAACGAAGCGTTCAAAGTCCTGATATGCAGTCCCCCCCGTCAGCTCCGCAAGTTCCGCCGCCTTCTCCGGAACGAGGTCATAGAAGGCTGTAATGCGCCAGTCACCCTGGAATCTGCTAATAATATGGCCGATATTCCCGCACCCGAGCAGTCCGATGGTGATCATTACTACATCATACACAATCCCATCGGTTAAGCATTTTCATAACCTGCGGCGGTCTCTTCATTCAAATGAAAAACAGCCTGGTCTTGGAAAGGAATGTAATATCTGTCAGCTTTTTAGGGATGAGATGTAGCGTTATACCAATTCTCTCTATCAGACTTCCAGATTGAGAAGTCTTCTTTGAACGGGAAATAGTATGACGTTTCAGGCAAACCGGACCTGCAAGATGTTCTTTTGCTGTCCACGACTTTTTAGAATCCCCGAGAAGCCCCTTGATCATGACCCGGGTTGATCTCACAGAATCACAACTCTCCGAAATGCGTCACGATGGCATTTCAAGGGCGATCTGAATCATTTTAGGGCTAGGTAATCCCATGGAAGATCCTTTGATAAAGATTAAATTCCCTACTTTCCTTGATTTCTGCAGGAAAGGAAGGAAAATAGGTCATGGATGAAGTAGAGACCGGGTTCAAAACCCTTGTTGCCAGGATAGAAGCCCGAGAGAAGGAGAAAGTGAATCTTGTGGAGGAGCTCAGGAAGAAAGACTCCTTGCTTCTTACACGGATGGCAAAAAGCGCCAAGCCACTCATATTAAAAATCGGGCTGAATATGCTCGAACGAGGGAAGCAGGATACCAAAGGCGAACTCTATGATACAAGCTTTTTCAGGAAAAAGATGATCGTGCTCGGGAAGACCGAACCCGAAGGTCAGCGTCCGGATAATCAGGCGAAAAAGGTGGATGACCAGTTCTGTGTCTTTTCTGAAGATGGCAAGTTTTACGAACTCCTGTACTCATTTGACGGATTTATGGTAGATTCCTACTTGCAACCTCTAACACCCGACCAGGCATTGACCCGTTATGGGATGGATATTATGGTGATGCTCTATCTTGCGCTCAAAGATTATCTCGAAGGGGAGGAAGAACTGGTCAAAGCCTTGAAACTGACGCTGGGGTATCTTTATCCGGAAAAAATGAAAAGATAGGTCATTCTTCTTTTTTCCACCTGAAGAGGGGGAAAGGAGGTTTGAGCAGATCCTCATCACTTCTGCCCAATGCACTCAGCATATACGTCTTTTTATACCTGACTCCTTCTGCATTCTGGAACGTCATCACCACCTTCGCCTCATCAATCATTCTCCCGAAATCGTGGGTATAGCGTTCTTCGATCTGGAGCGCCGGTATATCAAATTCGACGTTATAAGGAATCACGGTTACGTGAATATTCTGAGCTTCTGCATTTCCTCTGTTCCTCAACTCAAGGTTCTTTGCCTGGTCCTTCAGAACGGCCAGGATATCCGGGTGGCCGAGGGTATCCTGCATAATATAAATAGACATACCAAGGGCAATGATGCCGACGATTGCCATCAGTCCGAACCAGAAATTTACGAGAAAGAGAAACAGTGTTATAATAAAGGCAACAGCAAGAATGACGAGATAGTTGCGGTTCATAATCATAGGTTGTCATCTTTTGGTAATTAAGAAAATGGGAGTGGGCCCGATGTGATTCGAACACATGACCTCCCGGTTATCAGCCGGGCGCACCACCGGGCTATGCTACGGGCCCTTAAAATCGCCGTACTAGGTAATTCACAAAACCTCTTATAATTTTTGAATTCAGTGCCGAATTACTATATAAGGGGTAAAAATCAGAATAACAATGAGTGGATAAATTTCCGGTGTGCATATGGAACAGCGCTATCTTCTCGGGAACGAGGCAATTGCTCACGGATGTCTCGAATCTCCTGTCAGTTTCGTGAGCGGGTATCCGGGGACCCCGTCCTCTGAGGTCATCGAGGTCCTGTCATCCCTGCCGGAACGGAGTTATTACGTTGAATGGTCGGTCAACGAGAAGGTTGCCCTTGAGAATGCACTTGCAGCTGCATGGTGCGGTGTGCGGGCTCTCTGTACCATGAAGCATGTCGGCCTCAACGTCGCTTCAGATCCCTTAATGACCAGCGCCTATACGGGCGTCACGGGGGGTCTGGTCATTATGAGCGCCGATGATCCGTATGCTCATTCATCGCAAAATGAGCAGGACAGCAGGATGTATGCAAAATTCGCCCGGATACCCTGTCTTGACCCTGCCTCTATCCAGGAAGCACACGATATGGTCCGTGACGCCTTTGCACTCTCGGAAGAATTTGGTCTTCCTGTCCTCTTCCGGCCGACCACACGGATCTGTCATTCCAAGGGAGATGTAACCCTTGGGCCACCCTTTCAGAACAGGAGGGTTGGAACATTTCACCGTGATCCCCGTCAATACGTGGTAATCCCTGCTCACACAAGAATACTGCACAAGAAACTGAATGAAAAGCAGCCGAGAGTGAAGAAGAGGATTGCTGAACTGGGCTATAATCAGTATTCCGTGAAAGGGAGCAGGGCGGTCATTGCCAGCGGCATCGCAGCTTCATACGTTCAGGAAATCCTGCCCGCGGACATCTCGTTCATGAAGATTGGAGCATATCCCCTCGACGATGCATGGCTTGCGGATTTTATCAGACTCCACAAAGAGGTGCTCGTCATCGAGGAGCTCGCGCCTGTTCTCGAAGAAATGGTTCGGGAAGTGGCTGGTTGCGTACCGGTCCATGGGAAGATGAACGGTCATGCTCCTTACGAGGGAGAATTATCACCAGAAGCTGTCTCAAGGATTATGGAATCCGCAGGATTTCCTTTCACAATGAAATTCCCTGTCGCAGCACCTGTACCTGACCTTCCGCCCCGTCCCCCGATTCTCTGTGCCGGCTGCATGCACCGGCCTGTATTTTACGCCCTGCGGCGAGTGTTCAAGGATGGGATTTATCCGAGCGATATCGGATGTTATACTCTTGGGCTCCAGATGGGAGCTGTCGATACCACCATCTGTATGGGGGCATCGATACCTGTGGGGAGCGGTATGTTCCATGCCGGAGAGGAGCGCGATATCGTCTGCACGATCGGTGATTCTACATTCCTCCATACAGGAATCCAGGGCCTGCTCAATGCCGTGTACAACGATGCCCGTATGACCGTCGTCATCCTCGACAACAGAATCACGGCAATGACAGGGCACCAGCCGAATCCTACCACCGGGCTGACCGCCTGTGGCACGCCGGCACCCGCAGTATCTCTTGAGGCACTCTGCAGGGCCTGCGGAGTCTCCGTTGTAGAAACGGTCGATCCATACGACCTTGTTGCCCTCATGGCAGCACTGAAGGAAGTCAAAGAAAGGCCGGGTGTGAAGGTGGTCATAGCCAAGCAATACTGCGTCATCACGGCAAGAAGGGCCGGGATCCGGAGGGGGAGGTATTCGGTCGAACCCGAAATTTGCACGGGGTGTAACGTCTGCGTTGGATTCGGCTGCCCGGCCATAGAACGATCCGACGAGAAAGCGATTATCAACGATCTCTGCAGTGGTTGTGCGGTCTGCGCCCGGCTCTGTCCTGCAGGCGCTATCAGGAAGGAGGCATCAAAATGAAAGAGAGTTTTGATATTCTCATGGTAGGAATCGGCGGCCAGGGGACAATTCTTGCCTCCAACATTCTTGGCGAGGCATGTCTGATTGAGAAGAGATCGGTAAGGGGATCCGAGACCCATGGCATGGCCCAGAGGGGGGGGTCAGTAGAGAGCCATATCAGGATTGATGGCAGGTTTGGTCCCCTGATCTCTCCCGGCACAGCCGATATCCTGATCGGTTTTGACCTTCTTGAGGGACTTCGGTATTCCCATTACCTCAAGACGGGGGGAAAACTGATTGTCAACCAGAGAATGGTCATTCCGACATCAGTCTTTGTCCAAAAGCTCAACCTCCCGGCGGAAGAGGAGATCATTGCGCAGCTGAGCGCATGGGATCTCTGTCTGATCGATGCCCTGACTATCGCCAGGGAGGCTGGAAGCCCGCTCTCCATCAATGTGGTTATGCTCGGAGCTGCTTCCTCCCACCTGCCATTGAGTGAGGGATCTCTCCTTGCCGCAGTTCAGAGACTTGTGCCGCCAAACACCGTGGCTGTGAACACAAAGGCATTTGAACTAGGCCGGACAGCAGCGCAAACCTGCTGAACTTTCGATGGAGTAAGTCTCGTGTCGCAACAACTCGGTCCGTTCACAGCAGACCGTATCTACCGGGGGGATGCTCTTGAGCTCATGAGGAGCATTCCATCGGATGTTATCGATCTTATCGTCACAGACCCCCCCTTTGCAATTAATTTCAAGGCAAAACGCCTGAATTACAACCGTGAAGGGAGTAATGTCATGGAAGGATATGTCGAAGTGCCTGCGGATGAGTATGCAGCATTCACCTATACATGGTTGAAAGAAGCATACCGGGTCCTTAAAAAATCCGGTAGTCTCTACGTTTTTTCAGGATGGAACCGGCTGCAGGATATCCTCGACGGCCTCGACAAAGCCGGTTTCCAGACTATCAACCATATTATCTGGAAATACCAGTTCGGGGTTTTCACCCAGAGAAAATTTGTCACCAGCCATTACCATATACTCTTTGTTGTCAAGAATCCCCGTGCCTATACCTTCAACAAGATGGAGCATTACCCTGAAGATGTCTGGGTTATCAACCGCGAGTATTGGAAGGGAAAAAGAAAAACCCCTACCAAGCTCCCTTCGGACCTTGTCAAGAAGATTCTTCTCTATTCAAGTAATCAGGGTGATCTGATTCTTGATCCCTATCTCGGCTCAGGAACAGTCGCAGCTGTCAGCAAGGAGCTCGGGAGGCACTTTCTTGGTTTTGAAATCGTGGAAGAATATTACAATTTTGCAGCTGACAGGATCATGGCAACCGAACAAGGATAAGCTCTCGAAAACACACCCCCCCCGCTGATTTTCGGATTCGATGACGATTGCTTAACAAAGATGCAAAAGATGGCCCGAGTCATTTTCTTACGCTGAGGGGGAGATTTGAACTCCCGAGGGGCTGGACGCCCCACAGGCTTTCCAGGCCTGCGCCTTACCGGACTAGACTACCTCAGCACAGAATGCACCAGTATTGTAGGCGGCCCTTTTTTTTAATGCTATCTTTGTGCAGCCTGAGACCCTGGAACACCTTCCCGTCTCTTCTTCCATCCTCGTGGATAAGTCCCTGGTTCTATGAAGACCGACGTGGGAGAAATGATGAGGCCGTGTTTCAGAGCTGAAGCTTCCTTCGAGGAATGGAGCGAAGTGCCGATTCCGATAAGTTCGTCCCGCGAAGTCAGAAGTGCAACAACTGCACCTCTTGAAAATTCATCAAATACGCTGATACCGGGAACGGCCAGAGCCGCCCCATGGCAAAGGGCGTCAACGGCGCTATCCCTGACAAAAATGCGGGGAAGGGAGCTCACACCGTCGATAAGGGGATGAGCCATTTCCCGGAGGGGTGACGGACTCCCCTGGCGTGCACACACAACGGCATCAGCCAGCTGCTGAACCGTAATTGCCTCTTCCTCCCTGAAATTCCCCGACCGGGTGCGGCGGAGTTCCTCCATATGGGCACCGGTTCCCAGCACCAGTCCCATGTGGTAACAGAGAGACCGGATATAGGTTCCCGCATCACAACGGGTCCTGAGCAGGAAAATTCTCCCTGAAATGTCAAGAAGTTCGATAGAATGTACTGTCCTGATCCGGAGATTCCTGGCAACAGCACTTTTCCGGGGGGGACGCTGGTATATTCGTCCCGTGAACTGGGAGATCACCGCCTCAATCTCAGACCTTGACACATTGCCGTGGGCCCGCATGGCGCAGACGTATTCCTTCTCCTCGGCAAGGAGAACGGGAGCGAGTCGTACCGCCTGGCCACTCATCACGACCAGAACTCCAGAGACCCCCGGGTCGAGCGTGCCGGCGTGTCCCACAGGCAGGCCCAGAATCTGGCCGATCCAGGCCGTTACCTGGTGACTTGATGGCCCCCGGGGCTTATCAATCACATAGAGGCCATTTTCGGGAATTGAACGTGTCATAGCGGGCTCAGTCCCCGGACCGATTCTTCAGCCCGTCATATCCATTGAGGGCACGAAGAGTTCCCTCAAGAGATCCATCTCCCCTGACATCAGG
>JAJRBS010000139.1 GCA_028679325.1 Methanoregulaceae archaeon
TGAGCGCCGCGGTCACCCTCTCCGACATCGCTGCCATGGGGGCTCGTCCGGGAATCCTGCTCCTGGCTATCGGTCTTGACCGCGGATCCCGGCTCAGGGATATTCTCAAAGGAGCAAAGGCCTGCTGCAGTCAGGCCGGTACGGTTCTTGCCGGAGGAGACCTTGACTCCCATCAGGAACTGACCATCGTCAGCTCAGGGATAGGCTTTGCCCGGCAGGGAAAGGTGGTACGACGGCAGGGGTCCCGTCCGGGTGACCGGATCTGCATCACCGGCCCCCTCGGGCGGGCACAGGCAGCGCTGGATGGATATATCCAATACAGCCAGTCCCTCCTCCAGCCGTCCCCCCGTGTGAGAGAAGGCCTGGCCCTGGCCGAAGCCGGGGTCACCTCCATGATGGATATCTCTGATGGACTGGTTCTCTCTCTCTACGATCTCCTTGACGCCAATACCTGCGGTTATTCAGTGGAATCGTCTCTGCTCCCGGACCTTCACGGTATACCGGCCGAAACGTGCCGTGAATTCGCACTCTTTGGGGGCGGAGACTACGAGCTTCTCTTTACCTGTCCACCGGATCTCCTCCCCGTACCAGGAGTTGAATCCTGGGACATCGGGGAGGTCATCGATGACCATAGGGTCCTTGTGGATGGGAAAGTCGCTCCTTATCGCGGGTATTTGCACCAGTGGGACCAATGATTCCCGTTTTCCCCTGATTCCCTGGGAAGGGAAAGATTTTAAGGGGTCGGACATGAATAGTACCACAGGAATGGAGGAAAATATGTTCAATCGAAAATATCTGGTGCTCTCAGCGTGTGTTGTTCTCAGTCTGCTGGTCGTTACCGCACCGGTGGCTGCTGCACAGAGCTACGCGGTCTCTGTCTCGTCATATGGGTCCGGACCGCTGTCGTCATCCCTCTCAGCGGGAAAGCTGGCGGCTCTGCAGGGTCAGACCAGCATCGCCAGTCCCCTGAACTCCTACTTTGGGATCAGCTCACAGAAACTGTCATCCCTGAACAGCCTCCAGGCACAGGGAGGAAATGCTGCCATGGGGTCGGTATCGGCTTTCAGTTCGTATTCGAGCAGGACGGAAACATCATCGATGTCGTTTAGCGAGAGTGTCTCTGTCACAGGGGAAATCTATACCTTTGAGTTTTCCACTATATTCAGCTAATTTTTTCCGACAGTTACAACAAACAAACCAATCGGTTATAGTAACTGTTTTTCGGTATCATGCCTATTCCTTGCTTTTTTTCCCTCCTTTACGGCAGTAAATATTTATACTATAAAGAAAAACAGCATGGTGAATAACTTATTCAAGGTGGCAAAATGAAGAGCACATTTTTGATAGCAGTATGTGTCGCTATCGTTCTTGCGGCGTCCATCGGGTCTGCCGAGGCCGCACGGGCGATACCGGCCAGCAACGAGACGTCGACTTTGATCGTTGGGGTCTCAGCGTCTGCTGATGGGGGCCTCCGGGCCCGGACGAATGCGGCCTTCCAGCAGGGCAACGAGGATCTGAGGGACAATCCTCCCCTGAATGCAACCGTGGGAGAAGGCGTGGCTACCATTGTGTACCAGGAAAGAACCATGGCCACGTCCGGTTCTGTGGATTATAACAAAGAGGTCGTCCTTGATACCGGAAACCAGATCTCACCCCAGAATAACCTGGAAGTTGTGCGGGATATCGACTTCTCGGCAAGTTCTGACGGGACACCCCAAGGTAACATGTTGTCCACAGAATCGGTCACCGTCACCGAGTGTGCCACATCTGCAGACATGTCTGCCATAGGCTCGGCGGGAGGATGTCCCTGCCCGTGGGGAGTTCAGGACACCAACCAGGTACTCCCGTCAACCTGTGATACCATCACCGCAGGAAGCGATGTGAGCGTCTCAGAAGGACATGTGACCTCGGACAGCTCTGCGAGGACTGTAGCCGCATCCGTCGAAGAACCTGTCCAGCTGACCTACTCGATAGAGGTCGAGGCCAGCGGTCAGACCGATGACGATAAGGCCCAGGGATCGGCAACGGCCTATGTTGACGCGAACCTGAATGAGGGTATGGACGGCGACTCGAACCAGGGAACCGATGTCGAATATGAACAGTCGACCACTGTCCGGGGCATGATCGACCTCGCAATGGATGTGAGCTGGTCATCGGGCGGGTCCTGAGAAGACCTTTTTTTTTTAAAAAAAAATAGAAGGAACAGCACATCACAGACGGCTGTTCATCACCACTCATTTTTTCCTGTTCTCATCGTTTCCCTGACAGGTAGCACCATAAAAAACGCCATCCCTCATTTGATAGATTCTATGGAAGCGTGTGGGCTCGAATGGATATTGTCCAGGTAGAAGCCAAGGTCAGGTGTAGGGCTCCGGGAAATCCGTGAGGAATTCCTCTTGACTGTCCCCCAAAAGAAATCCGGTTGGCCTTATCTTCCCTCATATTGAGGATAGATGGTGCGGATGGCCATTGCCTTTCCTGCCCGAGCATCCTCGTTCAAGGGGTTGAGTTTCAATGCGGTGTCGAAGGCAGCCATGGCCTCGCTGATCCTCCGGGCAGTGATCAGGGCATACCCCTTGTTTGTCCAGGTGATACTGTTGTCGGGATTGATTGATATTGCCATATCGAAGGCTCTGATCGCTTCCGGATACCGGCCCAATGAATAGAGGGCCATGCCCTTGTAGTTGTAGGCTTCCTCGTTCCCAGGCTCAATCTGGATGGCATCGTCATACACTTCTATCGCTCCCAGATAATTTCCTGCCTTCATCAGAAGGTATCCCTTGTCGAGCATGGCCGCCACATTCCCTGGCTCGATTTCAAGAACTCTATCATAGAGTGCGATGGCCTCGTCATACCTCTTCGAGATCCCCAGGGCATATGCTTTGTTCATCAATGCCGGGATATTCTCGGGATCGCTCACCAGGATATCGTCGTAATAATGAATTGCATCATATGATCTGCCTGCCGACAGGAGGGCAGAGACCTGGTAGATCCAGACCTCGGCATCATCGGGATTGATCTCCAGTGCTTTCCGGTAGGCTTGGATCGCTCCATCATAATCACGGGAAGCCTGGAGAGCATAGCCAAGGTTGAACCATGTGACACCAGACCCGTCGTTGAGGTTGAGGGCTTCCCGGTATACAGGAATGGACTCGGTATACAGTCCCTTCGCGGCCAGGGAGTTGGCCTTTGTAACCAGGGCCAGGTAATTTGTCGGGTTGCTTGCAAGTTCCCGGTCGCTGGCTTCAATCGCTCCATCCAATTTCCCTCTCTGGAAGCGGGTGTTGCCCAGGTATCCCCAGGTCAGGTACTGATCGGGGGCAAGAGTAACCGACGTATTCAGGGCTTCTTCGGCCTCTTCCCATCGTCCCATGGCCATCAGGATGTATCCCCGGTTGCTCCAGGCTATGGCATTCTCCGGTTCAAGGCGGACCGACTGGTTGTATGCCTCCAATGATTCGGCATATCTTCCAAGGTTGGAAAGGGAAGTCCCCTTGTTGTTCCAGGCTATGCTGTTCCGGGAATCCAGTTCGAGAGCCTTCTCAGCAGAGAGGAGGCCCTGCTCATAGTCGCCCAGGCTGTTCTGGACATAGGCCCTCTGGGCCCAGAGCTGAGAGTCATCGGGTTTTATGCTGGTCATCCGGTCATAGAGGATCAGCGATTCGTTGTATTTCCCCAGATTTGCAAGCAGAACGGCCTTTCCTGACATAGCATTCAGATCTGAAGGATTTATACGCAATATTTTGTCAAAGGTCGCCAATGCCGCCGTGGAGTTCCCTGTACGAAGGTAGGCATCAGCGAGGGACCGTGCTGCCGGGAGAAGGTTGGGATCGGATGAGAGGGAGTGTTCGTAGGATGATATCGCCCCCTGCATATCCCCCATCATCCGCAGGAGGTCGCCCCGCTCCTTAAAAGTAGTCGCTCTCCCGGGATCGAGGTCAAGAGAGCGGTTATAGGCAGCAAGGGCCTCTTGATATCTTCCGCTGGCAGCAAGGGCCTGTCCCTGGTAGCTCCAGAGTACAGACGAGTTCGGATCCCTCGCGAGGCCCTGCCCGTAGATGGCCAGTGCTGCATCCGGATCGCCCCGGATCAGGTATATGCTACCCTTGTATGCCCATACTGGAGCAAGGCCAGGATCGATCTCGAGGGACTGGTTATAGGCAGAGAGGGCATCATCATACCTCTCAACCTTCTGGAGGAGCACCCCTTTTCTCGCCCACAGGGTAGCGTTTGTTGGATCCCT
>JAJRBS010000199.1 GCA_028679325.1 Methanoregulaceae archaeon
CACAAGGGGCAGGCGAAACAGGAATCGTCCAACAAGGGGATCGCCGTCCTCATCATTCTCTGTTTTCTCGGGATCCTGCCGGTCCTGGTCTGGGTGAGCCTCCCGGAGTCGGCCCCCTACGAATCGGTCACGACCGGGTCGCAGATGGTCCAGGTCGCGGCACACGAGGCAGGTCTTGAGATCTGCAAACAGACCCCCCTGACCGTGAAGGTCCCCGGGGCGTCAAGCGGTGTGCTTTACACTCTCTCACCGTCCTGCGATAACCTGAATCCTGCCACCAGCGTCCAGATCCTGGTCGTTGGGTTCGCGAGCGAGGAAGCTACGAACGCCGCCATCTACCAGGCACAGGTCGCCGTCAAGAACGGGATACCCGTCAACACAGCCGGATTCTACAGTGGGTACAACGTGATAATTGTACAGGGGTCTGCTACCAACACCGCGGACGTTGAAGAGATCAGTGCCTCGCTCATCGAGCAGGGTGCGGTCCGGATATTTTAGGTCCTCCCTTTCATCCTTTTTTCGCCGGTTATCTTGGGTTTTTCCAGACGGCTGCTCTGATGGAGAAACCTTTTGAACCTGTCCGGTGACATTTCCCCCCTATGAAAAAGATACTTGCCCTGCTTATCCTGTGCGGCGCACTCCTGCTGATAGCAGGGTGTACGAACCAGCCTGTCCCCCCGACGGAGACTCCCACTCTCACCGCCACGCCGACTGCAGAACCGACCACCAGGCCGGACCTCAAGCCTGAACCGACTGATGTTGTACCTCCCATCCAGCAGGTCGCTATCCAGGTCACGAAGAATACCGTCTCCATCGATCCCTGGGTCTCGGTACTCTTCGCCGGGGGATCCGGCCAGCCCTATGTCACCGAGATCAACGCAACTATCATCCGGTTCGACGGGATCACCGAGACAAAGTCAGTATCGTATCCCCCCATGAACACCAACATCATGCTGAATGGCACGACGCATACAGACCGGGTCATCGTGGATGTGAGCTATACCGATGGGCACACGTACACCGTGAAGGACGAGCTCGTGGGTTTCCAGTGAGTACGAATTCCTAACTTTTTTTTAAAAGAAAGATTCTCTTCCCAACTCTCCATCCAGGTTCCAAGTGCCTGTCAGTCAGGTGTTTAAACGGACCCGGTCGTCATTTCACTTCTTCAATGAAGCCCTGAATTGCGTTCATGAACTGATCCGGGCATTCTTCCTGCGGAACATGCCCGCAATTGTCTAGTACAGCCAGCTGTGCACCAGGGATCTCCTTTGCAAGCTGAATACTCGACTCGGTGGGCACGATGCGGTCATCAGCACCGGTAATGACAAGTACCGGCATACCCAGTTCTCCGAGGCGTTCGTCGTACCTGACCGGGTTGTCTGCGATGGAAAACTCATAAAGTGCCTTGTCCCAGTTGTCCGCCATGAGCGGTTTGCGATAACCCTCATAGACAGGCTGGTCGATCAGGGACGGGTCATGCCATGCCATCCGGATGGTTTCGTTCCCGAAGTCACCAGCGATACTCCGGATCAGGAGCGGCCCGATACGACGCATCTGAGGAGTCTTCATGATCGGAAGAATCCAGGAGGGGATCGGACTTCCTTTCCCGCTGCCGATAGAGGGGTCAACCAGCACCAGCCCCTCCACCCTTTCAGGGTGTTCTATGGCGTACGCTGCAGCAATGTCGCCACCTGCAGAGTTCCCCACAAGTATGGCTTTTTCCACGCCGAGTTCATCCATCAGCCCTTGTAAATGGTCGATGTTTCCCTGGACGCTGTAAGGGTTCGTTCCTGTCCATTCCCCGGGCATTGGTCGTTCGGTGAGGCCAAAAGCAGGGCGGTCATAAACGATGACCCGGCCTTCCCGGGAGAGCGGTTCTGCTACTTCCCGCCAGGAGAATTCACTGGCCCCGAATCCGTGAAGCAGGATGAACACCGGCTCGCCCTGCCCCGTTTCCTTGTAGTGAATGGTCAGGTTGTCGATCTCTGCAAACCGGCTGTCCGCGTCGGCAAGGCTCTGTTCGGGAAGAGTGCCCGTTAACGGGGGAATGGGATACACCAGCGGTCCGATAAGAAGGAGGATCGCGACAACGAGACCGATCACACCGATAATTTTCCAGATACGTTTCATGTTATTCACCTTCCACTGCCCGCAGGAGCCTCACGGTAAGGTTCGCCGCCTGCTGTTGCTGGTCAGCCGAAGAAATGGTTGCCGTCCCATCCCCTGGCTGGGGACCATAATTACCGAACTGGGCATGGTTTCCGCCTTGAATTATGTGGATGATCGTTCCCGGCGGGAGCAGAGGGAGTGTCGCATTGAAATTGTCCGTGTCAAGAACAAGGTCATTCGATCCATACGTTGTAAGTCCTTTCAAATCTGTCTTTGAGAGGTCATCACTGTCTGCCGGATACGACGCCCAGAATACCAGGCCCTGGATCTCACCAGGATTATTCTTTGCATAGGTTGCTGCCATCGATCCACCCAGGGAATGTCCACCAATGACCCAGTAGCGTACATCGGGGTATGTGGCGATGACGTCATCAGCCCGGTCGACGCCAAAAATTGCTAATGAAAGTGGCATTTTCACGATTGAGACTCTGTAGCCCCGGCTGGCAATCTCCCGTGCAATGGGGGCATAGGAGCGGTAGTCAACGGGCCCGCCGGGATACAGGATAAATCCGGTCAGGGGAACAGTCATCGTTGGGGTAAATACAATAAAATGACCATCGTCCTGCACGGTAACCACCGCATCGGAT
>JAJRBS010000203.1 GCA_028679325.1 Methanoregulaceae archaeon
GTCCGGTGCATAAGCCGAGACCATCAGCTCATCTGTTGGCAGTGCCGATGCTCCAGGGCAGAAGAGCATGAGGACAACGAGAACCGCGAAAATGATCCCCGGCATGCACGCTTTCACGGATCATCACCCCGGGAAGATGCGATCCAGCCCCCGAGTAGGAGCCCGGTCATGGTGACAAGAAGGCCCAAGGGCAGGGAGGGGGTCGGATCAGCTGTGGGATCAACGGTGCCGGAAGTCTGGTGGATGGTGATATTTTCCAGCTGCTGGACAGAGAGCCCGGTGGTGGTGGGGTATCGTTCGCCACCCTGCACATAGTAGTAATAGTATGCGGGGTCGGCTGACAATTTCCAGTCCTCGTTGCCGAAGGTATGGAGGCCCCAGGGATTCGACGAGGTGTCGGAGAAGAAGACCAACCTCATCCCGGTGGCATAGTCCGGGACGTACCCCTCATCTGCCCGGTACCAGGTGATAACCATCGGCCCCTGCCGCTCCGGAGGCTGGTACACGTTCTTGTAGGCGAAGGTCTTTTTAAACCCGTCTGCGGCAACCAGGGTGACATTATCTCCCGGATCCATGCCTCCGACGAGATTACAGAGATCCCGGAGAGCCGTCCCTTTCACCGCTCCCATGTCTTTCTCGCGGACATTGGTGTCTTCGGCCGGGTTCCAGCGGAGTGCTTCCTCGACGGCAGGGTCGGGATTGTCGGAAAAGACCGGCCCCTGGTGGTAGTAGTGTGTTACCCCGTCGCCCTGGACCGGGAGGTTTCCCTCCATCCATGAAACATTGATGTCCCGGGAGGCGAGGACCGTCTTTCCATCAGGTCCCCGCTTCTCGATGTGGAGGGTCGTCGTGGCTGACGCGGCTTGGACCGAGAAAAGCAGCCCTGCCAGGAGAAAGAGCGTGAACAGGCGGCTCCTGTTTCCCGGTAATCCCGAAGATAAACGGCAGAAGAGGCAATGCGGCATAAGGAAGGGAAAATTGCATCCGTCCCCGGATATATTTTTTTATTTCCTTTCACTATATCTATCAAGTTAAATTAATCAGATTAACACCATCACCAGACCCCGTCGGCCGTATCCCCTCACCCGAGGACAAGTGCAACGGTGGAGTGGACGGGGCTTGGGAGTCCGGGAAAGGTCCTGGCTCCAGAGCTACTCTTGTTTCAGACATCGATCGTCAGATCATCGGTTGCGACAATCAATCCGGGGCAATCCTTCTCATAGAGACGCTTCAAAGCGAACCGATCTTCCCGGGTGGGATACAGGTGAGGCGCGAAATGGATCAGCGCCAGCCTCTTTGCTCGTGCATCCCTGGCAATGCCAATTGCATCAGCAGGGTTCAGGTGCGGCCAGTCGGGGCTCTGCTCCCCGGGTCTCAGTCCGCACTCTGCTATCAGGAGGTCTGCGTCCCGTGAGAGGAGCACTGCATTCGGGCAGACGCCGGTATCGGTGCAGAAAGCCACTTTCCTACTATCCAGCGTGATCAAGTACCCGTAACAAGGCACAGGATGGAGCAGCGGCCGGCACTCGACCCTGAAAGGTAGGGCATGCTCCCCCTCGGCCAGTTCGGTGAAGGTCACGGGGAAGGGGAGTTGTTCGAAAGGTACGGTGAATGGCTCCCTGACGAATGACCGGAGCATATCTTCGATGCCCGGCTGTCCGCAGATGACCAGGGGATGTTTGAACCGGAACTTCACCAGGGTGTGGAGTCCGGCGATGTGGTCGATATGGTAGTGGCTGATGAAGAGGTAGGTCGGCCTCTCCTGGCTGATGTACCGGTCGGCCTTCGCTATACCGTTCCCGGCATCGAATAGGATGTCATAATCGTCGGTCTGCACCAGCACCGAGCAGGTGTTCCCGATGGGGGTGTCGTACCAGCCGTTCGTCCCCAGGAAGGTGACGTTCATCTCCATGCATTTGGCCGTGAAGGGGCAAAAAGACCAGCCTTCCTCCTCGTGTTCGGATCCGCCAAATCCGGTAACATCCCCTGACTCTCCCGGAACCTGGTGTCCTGTCAAGAGAGAAATTGGGCATCAGCAGGTTCCCTGTTCCCCGGACACCTCATTTACCTGCTCCCGGCCCTCTCCGGCTCTTCCGTGTGGCCATCACGCTGACGAAGGCCAGCAGGGACAGCAGTGCCCCGGTGAGGAAGGCCACCCTGAAAGCGTCCAGGAGCAGGGCAGGAGAGACATCGGCAATAAACACCGGCAGAGGGGCAGCCCCCGTCAGGACCACGGCCACCAGCACGGCGCTGGAGACAGCAACCCCCAGGATCAGGCCGATGTTCCGGATGGTGAGCATCAGGGTGGAAACAGGCCCTGTCTCGTCAGGGCGGAACAGGGAGAGTACCTGCACCGTGCCTGTCGATACAAAGCCCCCCACCCCGAGCCCGAGAAGAACCAGGCCCCCGTAGAGGAAGGCATCCCCTCCGGTCGCACCGGCCCGTGCCAGAAGAAGGAATCCGAGGCAGAGGATCACCGCCGAGAAGGCGGAAGACCCCCGTGGGCCGGTGCGGTCGGAGAAGGTCTTTGAGAGAAGGCCGGAAACAAGCATTGCCGCGGGGGGTATGGTGAGCATCAGGCCGGCGGCAATGAGGGAAAGGCCCTGGATATATTCCAGATAGAAGGGGAGGGTGACGAGAGCCCCGGAGAAGGCCATCATGACCAGAAGGGCGGCGAGGTTTGCGAGGGAGAAGGTCCTGCTCCTGAAGAGCCGCGGCGGGAAGACAGGGTTCTCTGTGGAACGCTCCCGCTGGATGAACAGGATACATGCGAGGATGAAAACGACCA
>JAJRBS010000205.1 GCA_028679325.1 Methanoregulaceae archaeon
GGGTCAATTATTCCGAACTCCAGGCCATCTATGGCTTCTCATCAGAGACCTCCATCGGCCATATGATGAGTGTCATCACACAGGTTGCCGATATCCTGTACCCCCAGGTCGAGAGTTTTCCCGCCCCTACGGTGGTCCCTGTTGGTGTCGACCAGGATCCGCACATCCGGCTCACCCGTGGGGTGGCCCACAAGCTCAGAATGTTCACGGTCGAGGACCGGACAGACTATATCAGTGTCCGTTCCAAGGATGCCCCACCCGGTGCGCTTTCATCAGTCCATGCCCGATTCCCCGGCTCGAAGAAGTATGAAGGCCATGTGGACATCCGTGAATCGGCCTGTGCAGACGTGAGCGAAGCGGTGCGGAAGATCGAACTCTCCTTCGGTGGATTCGGCTTCTTCACGCCCTCTTCAACCTATCATGTATTCATTCCCGGGCTGCAGGGAGGCAAGATGTCGAGCAGCATCCCTGAAAGTACCATCAGTTTCACCGAGCCCGATGAACTGGTGAGAAAAAAGGTTATGGCTGCTCTGACCGGTGGCCGGCCCACTCTTGCGGAGCAGAAGGTGAAAGGCGGTGAACCGGAAAGATGCCCGCTCTTCCTCCTCAACCTTTTCCATATGATCGAAGACGACAGGGAATTGGAAGAATTGAAGGCAAAATGCCTTTCAGGGGAGATGATGTGCGGGCAGTGCAAGAAGGAAACCGCTGAGAGGGTTCTTGATTTTGTTCGGGATATGCGGGAAAAGATGGCCGCAGTGATGCATCTGATTGAGGTGTAAGGCGTGGATCTGACACAGAATGAAAAACGACTCATTGTCGTGCTGGCAGGCGTGGGCAGTGCCTCTCCGTATGAACTGGGAGAAAAGTTCCCGGCCCCTGAGGAAGCAGCACTCCAGTATGCTCACCTGCTCCAGGCACGCGGCCTTGCCACGGTGGAACGGCAGGTAGAGAAGCAGCATTTCCTGACTGACGAGGGGAAGCGTTATGCCTCCGAGGGTCTCCCTGAACGGCAATTGCTCGATAGTTTCAGTGCAGCCATCCCGATGGCCGATCTCAGCCGTCATCCCCTGGCGAAGATCGGTATAGGACAGATGCGCCGCAAGGGATGGGTTGTTATTCGATCAGGAATGGTGGAAAAGACCGGCGCCGCCTCACCGGGCACAGATGAGGAAGCGCTGAAAGATCCCACCAGGTTTCCGGAAGCAATCCCTGAGCTCCTGAAGAGGGGCCTCGTCCAGGAGAAAGAGACCGTTTCCTACCTGATCAGCCTGACTGTTGAAGGGAAAGAACTCGCCGAAAAAGGGATCGATACCACGCCCGAGACCGGTACCCTCACCCGGGACCAGATAGTCTCCGGCGAGTGGAGGGATCTTGTTCTCCGCAGGTATGACGTGACGAAGCTGCCCCGCCGGGTATTTCCCGGAAAGATCCACCCCTATCAACGGCTTATCGAGGAGATGCGCTGCATCCTCCTTGAGATGGGATTCACCGAGATTTATGGAGACATCGTCCAGAGTGCTTTCTGGAACTTTGACGCTCTCTTCCAGCCCCAGGACCATCCGGCACGGGAGATGCAGGACACTTTCTACCTTCACGAAAAAGGGCCTCTCCCGGAAGGATGGGAAAAGGTCAGGGACATGCACCTCCATGGTGGAAATACCTCCTCGACCGGCTGGGGAGGAAGATGGAGCGAGGAGAAAGCGGGCCAGTGTGTGCTCCGGACCCATTCCACCAGCCTCTCTATAAGGCATCTGGCGGCAAACCCTAAAGGACCGGTCAAAGCCTTCTGTATCAGCAGGGTATACCGGCGGGAAGCTATCGATCCCACGCACCTGCCTGAGTTCGAGCAGCTCGAAGGAATTGTTATGGACGAAGGGGTAAATTTCGCCCATCTTCTTGGCTACCTGAAGGAGTTCTACCGGAGGATGGGTTTTTCGGATGTCCGGTTCAGGCCTGGGTACTTCCCTTATACTGAGCCTAGCGTTGAGCCTGAAGTCTTTGTGCCTGGCCTCGGCTGGGTGGAGATGGGAGGTGCGGGTATCTTCAGGGAAGAAGTGACAGCTCCCTTCGCTATCGAACACCCGGTGCTTGCGTGGGGTCTCGGCGTGAGCCGGATCGCCATGCTCCGTCTGGGGCTTCGGGACCTTCGCATGCTCTACCGAAGTGATATCGATTGGGTACGGGATACACCCTCTCTGCTCCGCCCTGACTGCGGAGGAGATGCCTGATATGCCGGTCATAAGCCTCTCTTTCGATTATCTTGAACGGCTGACCGGAGCTGATCGCGAAGATATTCTCAAAAGACTGCCGATGCTGGGATCCGACATCGAGAGGATCGAGGAGGACCATGTAGACGTGGAGTTTTTCCCGAACCGGCCGGACCTTTTCTCTGTCGAAGGAGTAGCCCGTGCTCTGCGGGGGTTCATGGGCCTTGAGACAGGACTCGCGATCTACCGCGTCACACCTTCAGGCATGAAATTCACGGTCGATCCTGCCCTGGCCCCAATCCGCCCCTTCCTCGGATCGGCGGTCATCAGGAACGTCTCCTTTGATGAGGAGTCTATCCTCTCGGTCATGGGGCTCCAGGAAGCCCTTCACTGGGCCGTAGGGCGGGGTCGGAGCAAGGTCGCCATTGGAATCCATGATCTTGATGCCGTCACTCCACCCTTCCACTATGTCGCATCCGAGAGAACCAGGCGCTTTGTCCCCCTCGATTTTGACGAAGAGATGTCCCTTGAAGAGATCCTTCTTCGCCACCCGAAGGGGAGAGCATATGCTGCTATCGTGGATCGTTACCCTCTTTTTCCTCTCATTACTGATGACCTGGGAAGAGTTCTCTCCTTCCCACCCGTTATCAACGGTGAGCTCACCAGGGTGAGCACGAAGACAAAAAATCTCCTTCTGGACACCACCGGCACGGAAGAGAGGGCGGTGCGGACGGCGGTCACTATTCTCTGTACGGCAATGGTGGAGGCAGGGGCTGATATCGAGAGCGTGCAGATCGGGGACATGTCCTGGCCGGACCTCTCACCCGTTACCCGGTATGTTCGGGCAGATGAAGGCAACCGCCTCCTCGGAACCGGGCTTTCCCAGCCCGAAATGGCCGAACTCCTCCAGAAGATGCGATACGGAGCCGAGCCGGCAGGTGACGGGATCCTCCGCGTCCGGGTCCCCTGCTACCGTGCAGACATCATGCACGACTGGGATGTCTTTGAGGATGTTGCCATCGCCTACGGATATGAACGATTTCCCGCGGTGATATCGGCCACTTTTACGATAGGAAGGCCGAACCCTGTCAACAGCCTTGCCGGGATCATTCGTCAGGTTCTGGCTGGTTTGGGATTCATAGAGGTGATTCCCTTCACACTGTCGAACGAGCAGGTGATGTTTTACCGGATGCAGCGGCCGGTTTCACCGTCTGTCCTGAGAGTCATGCACCCTATTACAGAGGATCATACCCTGGTCCGTTCGGACCTCCTGCCGCTCCTCCTTGAGATCTGCCAGCTCAACCGGCACCGGGAACTGCCCCAGCGTATCTTCTGTGTGGGTGATGTTGTTGAGCAGGGGATCACCTATCAGAGAATGGCCTGGGTGAGCCTCCACCCGGGGGCGGACTTCAGCGAGGCTCTGGGGACTGCGGATGCCATCTGCCGTGAACTCTCGCTTCCTTACGAGGCCGAAGAATCGGGTGATCCGGCGTTTATCGATGGTCGCCGTGGCGTCCTTGGAATCTGCGGGAGACAGGCAGGGGTCTTTGGTGAGATACATCCTGCCGTGCTGAACGCATTTGAGATTGAACATCCGGTCGCAGCGATGGAGCTCGATCTCAGGGTCTTACCGGAATACCCCGTGAGGCAAGATAGTCCTTGACCTGTTTTACGGTAAATTCACCGTAGTGGAAGACGCTCGCTGCCAGGCAGGCGTCTGCCCGACCCTCCACAAAACCCTCGTAGAAATGTTCGAGACCTCCGACACCGCCACTGGCGATGACGGGGATTCCTACCGCTTCCGAAATGGCACGGGTGACCGGGATATCGAAACCCATTCGGGTACCATCAGTCTCCATACTGGTCAACAACATCTCCCCTGCTCCCCTATCTTCCGCTTCCCGTGCCCAGGTAACCGCGTCGATACCGGTGGGTTTGCTCCCGCCATAGATCACAACCTCGTACCAACAAGAAGAACCGTCGGCTAGCATGATCGTGGTGCCCTCCGGATTCTCAGATGTGTTTTTCCGCACATCCGCTGCAACGACGATACACTGGGTCCCGAAGCGCTTCGCACCATGGCTGATGATTGAGGGATCGAGAACTGCGCTGGTATTGATGCTCACCTTATCCGCCCCGGCCCTGAGTATCTGCTGGATATCATCGACCCCACGGATCCCCCCGCCAACCGTGAGCGGGAGGAAGAGTTGGTCGGCGGCCCTTCCCACCACTTCAAGCATCGTGCCCCGCTTCTCTTTTGACGCCGTAATATCAAGGAAGACCACCTCGTCCGCACCCTGCTCGTTGTACCTTTGGGCGAGCTCCACAGGATCACCTGCATCACGGAGTTGTAAGAAGTGGGTCCCCTTCACCACCCTCCCGTCTTTCAGGTCAAGGCAGGGGATGATGCGCCTTGTGAGCGTCATACAGGATGGTCGGAGGACCAAGCTCTTCTTTCTTTTGCACCAAAACAGGCGGACGGCTTTATCAGATAAGGTGGGAAATACTGGAGAGGATTTACCACAGGGACAGATACTGCCTCTGCACTCCGGTAACGATGCGCTATGAACACGGGAATGGCAAAGATTGAATGGGCACGCCAGTATATGCCGGTGCTGGGTGCTATCGCGCGAACTTTCAGACACGAGAGGCCACTCGAGGGCCTGGTTATAGGGATGGCACTCCATGTTGAAGCCAAGACTGCAAACCTGGCCGCAGCCCTTGCCTCCGCAGGAGCGAAGGTCTACATCACAGGGTGCAACCCCTTGTCAACACAGGACGATGTCGCTCTCGCCCTGAATTCTCTGGAAGGGGTGGAATGCTACGCAAAAAGAGGTGCTACGACCGAGGAGTACTATGAGGCTATCGACCGGGTTCTCGATGCTGGCCCCGTTATCACCATCGATGATGGCATGGACCTGATCTACCGTATCCATACCCGGAGGACAGATCTCATCCCCTCGATTATCGGTGGCTGCGAAGAGACGACTACCGGTGTTCACCGGCTTCGGGCAATGGCGAGAGAGGGGAAGCTTGGGTTTCCGGTCATTGCCGTGAACGATACTCCGATGAAACGTTTCTTTGACAATGTGCACGGTACCGGGGAAAGTGCCCTCACCGCGATCATGGTGACAACCAATGTCCAGGTGGCCGGCAAGCATGTTGTTATCGCCGGATATGGCTTCTGCGGCAGGGGGCTTGCCCACAAATTGCATGGTCTCGGTGCACGGGTGACCGTTACCGAGATCGATCCCCGACGGGCGCTCGAGGCCTACATGGATGGGTTCTCGGTCATGACCATGGACGAGGCAGCGGCCGTGGGTGAGATCTTCATCACGACCACCGGGAATACCTCGGTCATCGGCAAGGGCCATTTCAGTGTGATGAGATCCGGGGCCATTCTGTGTAATGCCGGGCACTTCAACGTAGAGATAGATATCGGGTGGCTTGAGGAACACACGGACAGGGTGATCAGGAGGGATGGGATCGACAGCTATTATTTCGGCGATCGCGTGATCCATGTCCTTGCTGAAGGGAGACTGGTCAACCTTGCGGTCCCCAAGGGTATGGGACACCCCATCGAGGTGATGGATCTCTCTTTCTCCCTCCAGGCGCTCTGCGTCAGGTACCTGGTTGAAGAGGGTCGGGGGCTTTTGCCGGGAGTCTACAATGTACCGGAGTTTATCGATGAGGCGGTCGCCACGGGCAAACTGAATGCACTGGGTCTGACGATCGATTCCCTGACCCCTGAGCAGAAACACTATATGGAGAGCTGGAGCGAAGGGACCTGAAAGGTCACTCCCCCTCCTTCCGGTTTCTGGATCTCCTCACGATAGCCTCACGGTTACAGAAGAGATATTCCTGTGCATACCCTGCGTAGGGGCCGAAATACTCCCTTCCCATACGAGCGATCTTCTCATACGAGGTCAGGTCTGATCTTCCATAGCACTTCTGCATGATCCGGGTGATCCAGACGTCCACCGGAAAAGCCTCATACCTGCCGAAGGCGAATAGGAGAACGCAGTCAGCAACCTTCGGCCCGACACCCTTCAACCTAAGCAAATTCTGGCGTGCCTCGTCGAATGGAAGGTTCCTGGTCCTGTCGTCCCATCCCTTGTCTGCTGCGATCTGTCGGGCCGTTTCATACAGATACGGTGAGCGGTATCCAAGGCTGCAGGCATAACCGCCGCTTCCAAGACCCGACACAGCGAGGGCATCTGCGGACGGGAAGGAATAATAGATCTCCTGCCCCGAGACGAATGGCTGCCCGTAGATTTCCGCAAGGAGCGAAATTTTTCTTTTTATGCCTGGTATGTTGGCATAGGTGGCGCAGATGTACGAAGCAAGACATTCCCATGCCGGTTGCCTGATGATCCGAAGCCCTTCGCACCGGTTGATCGATTCTTCCACCAGCGGATCCTTCCTGACAGAGGAGAGGACGGTCTCGAGATCGAGGTCAAGTTGGAAGTAATCGGTGAGGGTCTGTTCGCTGCAACCGGAAAAATGGAGGAACCGGGAGGTCTGCCGGACCTTTATACTCTCTGATCCAACGATGCCACGCCACCAGCTCCCCTCTTTCTCCCACCGAAAGACCTGACCACACCCGAGGGTAGCATCAAGAGAGAAGTGTTGATCGGGTTTTAGCGGAAGCCGGGGCATCTGGAAAAGACACTATGAACGGGGACAGAGAAAACCCCTCTTATGCGGGAACCCGAGGCTGGAAAGATTTCCGGTGAGAGCCCGTGCCACTCTTTCATCCCGCATGCAGCATGATTTTAAAGTCGGGTAGATGAATGATTGTGCATGGAACTTGCTGATACCCTGCGCAATTTTCTTGAGAATGGCGAGGACTGGGAGCGAAAACTGACCTCGATCAAGGGCGTTACCATCCTGAAGCTCCCCCAGACCAAGAGCCGGCCGGCATCTCTGGCCATCGAGATCAACCCAGTTACTGACAAAGGCACACCTATGAAAAAGAAAGGGGTCATGATCATGGGCTTTAGTGAACTGGAAGCCTTCCGGAAGATCTTCTCGAACGAGAAAGTGGAAGCCCTGATCACCACCATGGAAGACATCATCCCCACCAAGAAGAGTGGAAAGCCCGGCCAGGAAGAAGTCCTGGAGATCTGAAGCAGCCAGGAAACCTCGTGATATCATCTATCTGGGATAGCCATATATCCCGGAAGATTCAAAAAGAGAGTCACGAGGTCATTCTGTGAACCGGGAGAAAGGCAGGAGGAGGAAGTTGCAGGGTCTGGCACACCGGAGCCTGACCATGCCCCTCCTCTTTGGATGTATACTGCTCCTTATCCTTGGATCGGGATGCAGTTCACCTCCCCCGGCTGATGGAGACACTCCTCCGGCACCTGATCTCCTCGTGGAATACCGGCGCACCGGTGGAATTGCCGGCTTTGATGATCACCTGGTGGTCTTTGAGAACGGCCAGGCGATCTATACCCGGAGGGAGACTCCTGGGTCATCTCCTGCAGGGATCTTCTATCTATCAGATAAAGAGATGGCCGAACTTCAGAGAGTCCTCGAAGAGGCCGATTTTCCGGGCCTTGCACCCGGATATCCTGCACCAGTCCCGGGAGCCGACTATTTCACCTATAGTATCACGTATAAGGGAAAGACAGTCACGACAGAGACGACAGGAGTCCCTCCGGCCCTGGCACCGGTTATCGGGCAGCTCGACTACCTTCTCGCGGAAGGGAATTAAAGGTCCGTTTCCCCTAATGGCTGATAAATTGTCTTTGTCTCCCCAAAAAAGACCTTTTTCAGTCCAGAAATATTCCGGGAACGTAACCGTCATCCCGGAAAAAAAGATCAATCCTTATAAACACAGGACTGGACATCGTGGCCGAGCCGGCCGATGGCGTCAGATCGGCACCTCTGGCAATGCCGCATCTGGCGGATGTATTTCCCACACTCGTCCTGCATCTTTCGCTTCATCTCCGGTGTTGGGGGGGCGATATCGGCAAATCGGTATTGGGCGATAAGAGGTATGACATTGAATGTGTACACACCCATCTCTCCTGCTAATTTTGCGATTTCAGGGATATGATCTTCATTGACCCCCGGGATATAGACCGTATTGACCTTGACGATCATCTTTCTCTCGACAGCCATCCTGATGCCTTTCAACTGGTTCTCGAGAAGTATCTTAGCCCCCTCGACACCTGTGTAACGCTTCCCCTTGTAGGTAATGAATTCGTAGATCTTTGCGCCAATTTCCGGATCGATGGCGTTCAGGGTGACTGTCACGTTCCCGACCCCATATTTTTCGAGCAGATCGATCTTTTCAGGAAGGAGAAGCCCGTTTGTGCTGATGCACTTGATGATATGGGGGTACTCCTCATGCACCCTGCGGAGAGTCTCAAAGGTGGCCTCATTGGCAAGCGGTTCTCCCGGGCCGGCAATCCCTATAACCTTGATGTAGGGATAGTCTCTGATGACTTTCCTTACCATTTCGATTGCCTCGTCAGGATCAAGAACCCTTGATGCGACACCGGGCCTACTCTCGTTGACACAATCAAAGTCCCTGACACAGTAGTTGCACTGGATATTACATCCCGGAGCGACCGGGATATGGCAACGGCCAAAGGCATGACAGGCCTTCTCTGAAAAACAGGGATGTTCACTGATCTTTCGGAGCTGCTCGGGGTCCCAACGTACCTTCCTGCCGCCAACTTCCGTTTCCCGGTATCCGATGTCTGCCATGGCTGAAAAACACCTTGGTTTGATACCAGTGTAGTTCGAGTTCCGCCTAAAAAAAGGATGTGATGTCTCCATCCATCCAGCCGGGATCCCGGATAGCGGTGATCTCAATCTACCGGTACATTTTTTCCCGAAAAGAACTCCAGATGTGTTGGCTTCGGAGCTCTTATCCTCTTGCCTGCAGATATAGTTGGGCATGGAAAAGAGAGATCAGAAGGCCCGGGTCCTCATGGCAGCAGTGCTGGTGGCCTGTTTCGCCATGGTCTGCCTTTCGGGATGCGCAGGGCAGCAGCCGGTGGTGAAAGCCGGGGACAGGGTAAAGGTCGACTACTCGGTCTCCCTCCCTGGAGGGGATCCGTTTGAATCGACCAGGAATGGAACCCCTATCGAATTTACCGTTGGTTCCGGGGGTGTCGTCAGGGGTTTTGACAACGCCGTGATTGGTATGAGACCTGGCGAGACACGGGTCGTCACCATTCCGCCCGAGGACGCCTATGGGCCTTACCAGCAGAGCCTGGTGAACACCCTTGATACTGAGAGTGTCAGGAATACCCTGGCAGAGCTGAATCAGACCGGTAACCTTGGACGAATAGATTTTCCTGATGGTCCAGTCTATATCTGGAGGACCGATGACAATAATACCGGATATCTCAGGTTCACGAACGGAACAACACCAGAGACCACGACCGTCGACGAAAATCACCCCCTTGCCGGGAAAGATCTCGTCTTCGAGATAACCCTGGTTGAGATCATTCCAGGGCAGTAAGAAAGCGCGTCGCCCTGATTCAAGCGGACTTCCCAAAATACCCTAAAAGCAGGGCTATCAAGGGATCTCCTGTCTCGATTTCCGACGTGGTTTGGATGAATTGCGGTCTGTTTCGCGGAATGATCCTTTATATTTCATGAATAAGGAGATGAACCTCAATTTAAACCCTTCATGGCAAATGAGCCTAAAAGAGAATCGGAAAAAAGATCGCAAAACGGCCCCTGCTGCCCGATGCGATCCGATACTTTTTTTATCAGGATGTATTATCTCACTTTGGTGTACCGAAACAACCGCCCCGTCATTGCTCTGCCTGGAGTACTGCCAATATTGATG
>JAJRBS010000208.1 GCA_028679325.1 Methanoregulaceae archaeon
CGGCCGACAGAGATCCTCTCTGCCATCCTGGCGGTGGCCCCCACGGTTTTCGCCGATTACGAGGTGAAAAAGCCATGAAGCGGACGGTGGATGTCTCGATCCCGCTCGGCCCCGTGCACCCCTGCTGGAAGGAACCGGCCCGGGTGAAACTGGAGACCAAGGGTGAGTACGTGATCCGGGCCGAGGTAGAACTCGGCTACATGAAGAAGGGTATCGAGAGGATCATGAAGGGCAGGCCCTGGCAGGAGGTGATGTTCCTTGCCGAGCGGGTCTGCGGCATCTGCTCGGTGATCCACAACATGGTCTTCATCGAGGCCCTCGAGAATTCGAGCGGCATCCCTGTCCCTGACCGTGCCGCCCTCCTCCGGGTGGTGGCAAACGAGCTCGACCGGATGCAGAGCCATCTCCTGGCCAACTTCTCCTACTGCTATACCATCGAGCACGAGACCCTGGCCATGTACCTCCTCGATGTCCGGGAGAAGGTCCTCGACGAGCTCGAGCGGATCACCGGCTCACGGGTCATGGCCGCCTACATGGTCCCGGGCGGTGTCCGGTTCGACCTCCGGGAAGAGGACCACCACCACCTCCTGGCCGGCCTCGACACCATAGAGGATGATGTCACCCGCTACATGCGGATGTTCGAGCATGCCCCGTTTATCGCGCTCCGGAGCAGGAACATCGGCGTTCTCACCCGGGAAGCGGCAAAAGAGGCCTGTGCCGTGGGGCCGACGGCCAGGGCCAGCGGCATGCCCGAGTCCGACCGGCGCCTCCGGCACCCGACCTACCAAAAGCTCGGATTCGAGCCTGTCTCCCGCACCGAGGGGGACAACTACGCCCGGATTATGGTGCGGTTCCAGGAGCTGCTCCAGAGCATGTCCCTGATCCAGAAGTCCCTTGACCTTCTCGAACCGGGACCGGTCCGGGGCGGCGGGATCCCGGGAGCAGGAGAGATAGCTTACTCGGGAGAGGCCCCCCGCGGGGAGCTCACCTACTTCCTGAAGACCGATGCCGCCGGGAGGGTGCTCGAGGTCTCCATCCAGACACCGTCCATCATGAACATCGAGGCCTGCTGCCACTATATGCTGAAGGGTGTAGCCTCGCTCGCCGATGTTTCCTCCACCTTCGTCTCGGCCGACCCCTGCATCGCCTGCACGGAGCGCTGACCATGGCCACCTCATTTGTCTACTACCTGCAGGAGTTCCTCCGGTTGGAATGGATGCAGAAGTTCCTCTTTGCAAAGACGGCCCCACTGGTCACCCCTCCGTATTTCCGGGACTACCCCGAGCTCACCGGGAAGACCTGCACCCACCACCTCTTCTGCATGATGGCCTGCCCCGCCCCGGGAGCCATCGACGTGGTCAAGGTGCCGACAGGATGGCAGCCGCGGATCCACGTAGGCCACTGCATCCGGTGCGGGCTCTGCGTCGAGGCCTGCCCCAACGGGGTCCTTAATTCCGGCAGGGTGCTCGAATCGATGTTCTATGACAACACCCGGCTGGTGTTCACCTTCCGGATCGACGTGGACCACGACCGGTGCATGGGATGCGGGAACTGTGCGGTGGCCTGCCCGGTCAACAAGGTGATCGATGCCGAGATGGGCCACGGCGGACACGCCTCGACCGACGGACTACTGCTGATCGTCCGGGAGGGGAAGAGCAAGGTGCTCCATCTTGAGAAGTGCACGGGGTGCAAGACCTGCGAGGAGCACTGTCCGACCGAGGCCATCCGGGTGGCACGGCTGCTCGAGGCGGTCCAGGGACCGGAGGTCGAAGAAGCGTGACTTTCGTCCTCATCACCGGACGAACCATCGTCCAGGGCTCCTATGTCGAACGTAAGAGCCACCCTGACTACCATGTGGAGGCCTCCGCCCTGCACATGAACCCGGTGGACATGCTCGAGCACGACCTCGAGGAGGGGAGCACCGTGCTCGTCAGCAGCGATGCCGGAAAGGTGGTCCTCCAGGCCCGGCCGTCAACGCTTCTCCAGCGGGGCGAGCTCTTCGTCTGCCTGGGCCCCTATGCCAACCACCTGGTCGGTCCCGGCACGCGGGGCACCGGCATGCCGGACTTCAAGACCACAGCTGTGACTATCGAACCGACAGATGATCCGGTGCCCGGGGTGGCGGAGCTGATGCGGCGCTGCGGGGGTGTCCCCTATGAGGGTTGAGGACGTGGTCTGCACCTTCTGCGGGTGCCTCTGCGATGACCTTGTGATCGAGACCGACGGGAAGAAGATCGTCGGCGTGGAGAACGGCTGCACGCTTGCGAACGAGAAGTTCATGGGTGATCACCGGCTGAAGTCTCCCATCCGGCGGGAAGGTGACCGGTGGAGCGAGGTCTCCTTAAACGACGCTATTCGGGAAGCGGCAGAGATCCTCCTCGATGCCGACCGCCCTCTCCTCTACGGCTGGAGCGGCACCCATGGTGAAGCCCAGAGCGTAGGCGTCCACCTGGCCGAGATCCTGGGAGGAGTGATCGACAACACCTCCACTGTCTGCCACGGTCCCTCCATCATGGCCATCCAGGAGGTCGGCCACCCGGGATGCACCCTCGGCCAGGTCAAGAACCGGGCCGACGTGGTCCTGTATTGGGGGGCAAACCCCATCGAGGCCCATCCCCGGCACCTCTCCCGCTACACCACCTACGCCGACGGTTTCTTTGTGAAAAACTCCTTCCGGGAGCGAAAACTGGTGGTGGTGGACGTGCGGGAGACCGAGTCCGCCGCTCTCGCCGACGAGTTTGTGCGGATAGAACCGGGAGGTGACTATGCAGTCCTCTCTGCGCTACGGGCCATTGTCCGGGGCAGGGGGGAGGTCATCACCGGCCCGGTCGCCGGGGTCTCTCGCGAGCAACTGGTCCGGGTGGCAGATCTCTGTATGAAAGCAAAGTTCGGGGCCATCTTCTTTGGCCTGGGCCTCACCATGTCGCCGGGCAAGAACAAGAACATCCGAAACGCCATCGAGCTCACCGAGGAACTCAACCGGCATACCAAGTTCACCATCTCCCCCATGCGGGGCCACTGGAACGTGTATGGATCAAACGAAGTCTTCTGCTGGATCACCGGTTACCCCTACGCCGTCGACTTCGCCCGCGGCATCGCGTTTTACAACCCGGGCGAGACCACCAGCGTCGATATCCTCCGGCGGGAGGAGTGCGACGCCTGCCTGGTGGTGGCAAGCGACCCCGGCGCCCACTTCCCCAGGGCCTGCGCCGAACACCTGGCCCGGATACCGACCATCCAGATCGACCCCCACGTGAACGCCACCACCCACCTCTGCCGGCTCCAGATCCCGGTTGCAGTGACCGGGATCGATGCCGAGGGCACGGCATACCGCATGGACGGGGTGCCGATCCGGACCCGGAAACTGTTCGACGGTGACCATCCCAGCGACACCGAGATCCTCGAGAGGATCTATGCCATCGTGAAGGAGGCGAAGGGAGCATGAGCGGACTTCTCATCAGGAACGCCTATGTCATCGACCCCCTTGCCGGGATCCGGGGGGAGATCATGGACATCGCAATCCTGGACGGAAAGATAGCCGAGGGGGCCGGGAGCGGCTGCGAGGTCATCGATGCCCAGGGCTGCCTCACCCTCCCCGGGGGGATTGACTCCCATTCCCATGTCAGCGGGACCAAGGTGAACTTCGGCCGTTACATGAGCCCCGAGGACATGCGGGCCGGTCGGACCTCCCGCAGGGGCGTCATGCACGTGACCTCCGGTTACAGCGTTCCCACGACGTTCGGGAACTCCTACCGGTACAGTGCCATGGGGTACACCACCGTCCTCGAAGGGGCCATGGCCCCTCTCGAAGCCCGCCACACCCACGAGGAGTTCACCGCCACACCCCACCAGGACATGATGGCAAACACGCTCTTCGATGGCAACTGGTCGGTCATGGAGGCCGTCCGGGACAAGGACCTCCGGAGGACGGCGGCTGTTGTGGCCTGGACACTGGCCGCAGTGAAAGGGTTCGCCATCAAGCTGACCAACCCCGGCGGGACCGAGGCCTGGGGTTGGGGCGAGGACCTCCACTCCATCCACCAGCAGGTCCCGAACTTCGGGGTCACCCCAGCAGAGATCATCGGGACCATGATCCGGGCGAACGAGCTTTTGGACCTGCCGCACTCTGTCCACCTCCACTGCAACAACCTCGGTGTCCCGGGGAACTACCAGACCACCCTCGAGACCATCGACCTTGCCCCAGACCTCAATTCCCGCCGGCAGAGCCTGTACCTCACCCATGTCCAGTTCCACTCCTATGGCGGGACGACCTGGCGCGATATCTGTTCGAAGTCCGAGGATATCGCCCGGGCCGTGAACAACCGGCCTCAGGTGGCGATCGACATGGGCCAGATCATGTTCGGGCGGACCACCACCATGACCGCCGACGGGCCCATGGAGTGGCGGCTCTACATGCTCCACCACAACAAGTGGAGCAACCATGACGTCGAACTCGAGACCGGTTCGGGCATCATTCCCGTCTACTACTCGCGAAAGAGCCTGGTGAACTGCGTCATGTGGGCCATCGGGCTTGAGCTGGCCCTCCTGGTCAAAGACCCCTGGCAGTGCATGCTCGCCACTGACAACCCGAACGGCGCCCCCTTCGTCAAGTACCCGGAGATCATCGCCCTGCTGATGAGCAGGAAGTTCCGGGACAAGGAGGGGGAGAAGATCGACCCCCGGACCGGCCACTATGTCCCTCTCTTCTCCCTTGACAGGGAACTCGACTGGTACGAGATCGCGGTCATGACCCGGGCCGCCCAGGCCAAAGCGCTCGGGATCACCCGGATCGGGAAGGGCACCCTGACACCAGGTTCGGAAGCCGACGTAGCTATCTACCCCCTCGACCCGGCCGATCTCGACCCTGCTATCGATTTCGAGCAGGTGATGGCCGGGTTCGCCAGGACAAGGTACACCATAAAACGGGGACGGGTCGTGGCGCGTGACGGCGAGGTCATTGTCGAGGGGGCGAACAGCACCGTCTGGACCAGGGCGAACGTCCCTCCGGACATGGACCTCTCCGCCGATCGCGAGTTTGTCAAGAAGTTCGAACAGTACTACACCGTCCGGATGCGAAACTACCCGGTCCAGGACGTGTACCTGCCCCGCGGGGTCCGCATCGACACGGAGGTCTCGCCATGAGAGTCATCCTCCGCACCCGGAAGAGGGCGAAGCCCCGGATTCCCATCGAGGCCGAGGCCATCATTCCGCAGAACTTCCTCCGGAAGAATGACATGACGGTCTACGAGGGGAACAAGGAGCGGAGACTCGAGGACCTCTTCTTCGTGACCATCGAGGGACCGGCGGTCTCCCCCGACCAG
>JAJRBS010000057.1 GCA_028679325.1 Methanoregulaceae archaeon
CTGAATTTTTTATCTGAAAAACGAGAGCCGCCCAACGTCTTACGGCGGAACTGTCATGGACCTCGACAGGATTCAAAACCATGGGCTACTTTTTGAGAGCCCGATGGCTCCACCCTCCGCAACCCGGGGCGACCTGCCGGTCGCCGAGAGTCGGTGCATCGTATTCTTCGAAAAAGAGAACATGGACTCGACTGGGATTCGAACATGTGGGCCTTCACTTTTTGAAAGCCCGATGGCTCCGCCCTCCGCAACCCGGGGCGACCTGCCGGTCGCCGAGAGTCGGTGCATCGTATTCTTTGAAAAAGAGAACATGGACTCGACGGGATTCGAACCCGTGGCCTTCACTTTTTGCAGACCGATGGCTCTGCCCTCCGCAACCCGGGGCGACCTGCCGGTCGCCGAGAATCGGTGCATCGCATTCTTTGAAAACGAGAACATGGACTCGACGGGATTCGAACCCGTGGCCTTCACGTTGCAAACGTGACGATCTACCCCTGATCTACGAGCCCTTGCAGTAATCTGTTCGTCCCGGTTACCCTATAATTCTTGTCAAAGGAGCCCTTGGCGAAACCAACATCACCCGGGACGACCAAGGATTTGGTCAATGGCGAAACTCATCATCGAACCGAAAAAAGGGAAGGAGGGCATCGAGTACGTGGTCTCCTACCATGACCCGAAGAGCGACAACTCCTTCATGATCACCACCACGCCGGACATGGTCGAAGCAATCGACCGGCTGAAGAGCACCCTCGAGAGCGAGGTCGCGGCCATGGCGCAGAAGAAGTAAGCGGCGTTCCTCGCCGGCGAGAACCCTCAAAAAGGCATGGACTTGGCGGGATTCGAACCCGCGGCCTTTACGTTGCGAACGTAACGATCTACCCCTGATCTACAAGCCCCAGAGATTGCGGTATACAGGTTATCTGCAATCTGAATATACTTATTCTTCGGAAACAAGGCGGGACGCCGAAGAAACGAAAAACGGGAATAAACAACTTTGACTGCTTTTTAAAAAAGGGATCAGAGGATTATCTCGATATCAAGCTTCTCGGCGAGTTCCTTGTACCGGTTCCTGATGGTGACCTCGGTCACCCCGGCGACCTCGGCCACTTCACGCTGGGTCCGCCTCTCACCGCCAAGGATGGAGGAGATATAGATCGCAGCAGCTGCGACCCCGGTCGGGCCTCTCCCACTGGTCAGTTCCCGCTCCCCTGCCTGGCGGAGGATCTCCACCGCACGGCTCTGGACCTCTCCCTTCAGGTTCAGCCCCGAGCAGAAACGGGGCACGTAGTCGATGGGTGAGGTCGGCAGGAGTTTCAAGCCAAGTTCCCTTGAGATGAACCGGTAGGTCCGTCCGATCTCCTTGCGCGAGACCCGCGATACTTCAGCGATCTCATCGAGAGTCCGGGGCACACTGCACTGCCGGCAGGCGGCATAGAGCGCCGCTGCAGCCACTCCCTCAATGCTCCGCCCCCGGATCAGGTTCTTGTCAACGGCGTCACGGTAGACAACGGCTGCCGTTTCGCGGACGTTCCGGGGCAGGCCCAGTGCCGAGGCCATACGGTCGAGCTCGGAGAGGGCGAAGGCCAGGTTCCTCTCTGTGGCGTTGCTGACCCGGATCCGTCTCTGCCACTTGCGGAGCCGGTAGAGCTGGGCCCGGTTCTTGCTGGAGATCGCCCTTCCATAGGAGTCCCGGTTCCGCCAGTCAATCATGGTCGAGAGCCCCTTGTCGTGGATGGTGAAGGTCATCGGTGCCCCGACCCGGGACCGCTTCATCCGCTGGTCATGGTCAAAGGCCCGCCATTCCGGCCCGCGGTCGATGAAGTCCTCATCGATAACGAGACCACAGTTTTGGCATACAAGCTCCGCACGCTCGTAGTCATGAACAAGCTGCCTGCCACCGCATTCCGGACAGACGGTCTCCGTGTGAGACTCGGCCTTCTTCTCGTGTTCCTTGACCCGCTCCTTGAGCCGGCTCTTGAGCGCCTCTCTCTCGTTCTGAAGAATCTTGAGCTTCTCTACTTCCTGCATGATGATCCTCTCTACCTGATAAACAACTTTTCCTCGGGGGCCGTCCTGCATTCTGCCCTGCAGACCACCGTGGCATAGGGAGCTGCCACACTCCCAAATACATCCACCACTCTGCCGACGGGTTGTAACTTCCGGTCAATGACCTCGGCATACATCCTGGGGAGTTGTGCCGGGTCGCAGCGAAGGACGAGAAGCCGATGCCCTACAGTATGTGCCACCGTACCAATCGCTTTCACCGTAAAAACCCCGTCAGCACTGTCCGTGGAGGGACAGTCGAAATGGTTTCGTAATCTATATATATAGAAAGTAATAGTATTTAAATCTAGGGTAAAGGTATAAATATTATTTTCGACGCTCGGTGAACACGTCGCTATTTAAAGCCAGCACGCGGGCGCATTCGTCCTTTTTAAGCCCTGCTCCCATGGCAACCGCAAATTTCGCGCGTTTATCAAGGAGATCGCCCGGACCGTGGGCATCGGAATCGACCACCAGGAGACATCCCTGCTCACGGCCTACGGCTGCGACATGCCCGTTGGTCCTGTTGTGTCCCCCGCGGGACGTTATCTCCAGGGCGACCTGGTGTTCCCGGGCGGCTACCGCATCCTCAACGGTGATGAGACCGGGATGGGCAAGGATGTCGATGTCATCACAGGTGCAGGCGGCATAGTTTGTGCCCGGAGCGACAGGTTCTATGGTGGTCTCACCGTGCACGACCACCATCTCGGCACCGAGCTTCCGTGAATCACGGGCAATAGACGGGATGAGAGCCGGGGGGATGTGTGTCAGTTCCACGCCGGCCAGGACCTCGATGCCATAGGCCCGTCCCATCTCCTTGAGCTTCATCACCGATTCGATAAGGAATTCTAGGTTGGTGCTGTCTGCGTGATCGGTGATAGCCACAGACTCGTACCCCAGGACAGACATCCTCCGGACCAGCTCGATGGGGATCATCTCCCCGTCGGACAGGGTGGTGTGGGTGTGGAAGTCTGAAAGCCCGCTCATCTTTTCCCCTCCAGGCAACCGGAGATCCTCTTCAGAAGTTTCTCTTTTGCCTCTCCCCAGGTCACGACCATCCTCCCTTCCCGCTTCCACCAGTAGGAAGGATGACTCTTCTGCTCAACCCTGAAACGGATGCCGCACTTCCTGGCCGCCTTCTCAATATCGGCGAGGCTTGGGTCCCGGACCGCCCGGGACTTCGGCACCCTCCGGCCTTCGCTCCTCTTCAGCACGGAATTGAAATAGCAGGGATAGAGGACACGCTCCCCCTTCATCTCATCCTTCATCAGTGGAGTAAGGTGTGATTGTAGAACCTATAAACACACCAGAAGCCCCATAGTAGAGCATGCACCATATCGACGTCCGCCTTGAAAAGGACATTTTCGACGTCAACAACCAGATTGCCGGAAAGAACGCCGCCCGCTTCAGAGCGCATGGTGTCAGGGCCATCGACCTTCTCGGCGCGATAGGGTCAGGGAAGACGGCTCTCATCGAGAGACTTGTTCCCCTCCTCAAAGAAAGAGGGGTCAGGGCTGGGGCGATCGCCGGAGATGTGTACGGCGATGATGACTACCGGCGGTTGGTTGCCCTGGGTATACCCGTGGTCAATGCCAACACCGGCAAGGAGTGCCACCTCGACGCCCACCTCGTCGAACATGCAGCCGAGCAGCTGAACCTCGACGAGATCGACATCCTGTTCATCGAGAACGTAGGCAACATGGTCTGCCCGACCGATTTTCTCCTTGGCGCCGAAATGCGATTGGTCATCGTCAGCGCTACGGAAGGAGACGACGTGGTGAACAAGCATCCCATGATGTTTCGGGGCTGCGACATCGGCATCATCAACAAGCAGGACCTGGCCCCCCTGGTGGGAGCAGATCTCGACCGCATGGAATCCGACATGCACCGGTACAATCCCGCCATGAAGGTCTTCAGGACCGATCTGAGGCACGGGGAAGGAATTACCCCCTTCCTTGACGCCATTCTCTAGACGTACCAGAGCTGTTAAATATAAACAAAGGGTACCTGTACAGAACTCTGCCCGGATGGAAGACCGGGCGGTCATGACACGATAGGATACACGGGAGTTCATCATCATGCTCTGGCAGGGAAAATCAGTCCGGGTGGCGACGGGTGGAAGATACCGGTTGTCACGGGGGAAGAGGCGGTCCGAGATAGGATCGGCGGCAACGGATACCCATATCGGGGAGGACAGGAGGAAAATCGTCCGGACTTTCGGGGGCAACCTGAAGGTACGGGCCATGCGGGCCCAGTTTGCGAATGTCGCCGATCGGTCCACCGGAAAGATCAGCAAGGTCCGGATCGAGACTGTCGAGGAGAACGTCGCCAATCCCAACTATGTCCGGCGAAACCTCCTCACCCGCGGTGCGGTCATACGGACCGAGGCGGGGCGTGCCCGGATCATCAGCCGGCCTGGTCAGGATGGCGTCATCAATGCCGTCCTGATCCCCTGAAGAAATCTTTTTTCAAGAGTCTAAAAAAAATACGGGCTTTTTACCCGTTTCCTGAATAAGCCTGAATCCAAAAGTCGTATCCATTCAAGAGGTGTAGGAGGAGGTATTTAATCCTGGATACGACTTTTGCCGAAACCAAGTATGCATTTATTCCCTATTAAAGTAACTATCGGTGCAACCTTATAAGGGAATGGGAGTCCGGCCCTAGGAATCTTTTCGTAACTCTCTCCGTGCCCGAGCGGCAGCGTCCTTCATTTCGGCAATTGCCGCATCTGTCCCGGTCTTCAGCTCCTCAACGGCCTTACCGGACGCTGTCCGGAACCAGTCGATCTCCTTCCCGATCTCCTCCCGTCGCTTGCCGAGATCGCCCTTCTCCTTTTCGTACTTCGTCGCGATCTCTTTTATCCTCTTCTCGTACTCTTTCCGTAGATGATCGAACGACTCTTCGGCAGTGGCCTGGAACTTTTCAATATCTGCTGCGAGCTTGTCAATCTGTTTTTTTGCAGCATCGGCATATTCCTCTGTTTTCATCATAACGCATCATCACGTCCGAACTATATGAGGGTTACCCTGGAACAGCCCGTCCTATGAGGATCGGTTGATTGATAAAACCAAAGACACCATGAGAGTACCAAGGGGGAGAGGAGTGAGTCTTGCCATAACCATTGCCGCCCCTTTCCGGCACGCACGAAAGGCATCCCTGAAGAAGAGCGAGATGGTCTATTATCTGGCCTTTGAACGGGGGTGGATGAACATCGAGCAGGCCAATTTGCTGCTGGCCCTTGCCCGTGACGAAGGGCTGATCGCCGTTGACGGCGACATGATACGCCCCCTTTTCGATACCACAACCGTGGAGATACCCCTCGGTTTCCGGCCCCCATCGTCCATCTTCCGGCGATCGGATCCTCTCGAGGAACTGATGCAGCGGATCGAGAAGGCAAAGAACATCCCCGCGACCAGCGTCGCGGCAGAGATGAATGCCATCATCTCCCGGGAGTTTGACGGTTACTTAAGACCCGAGGCGGCCCTTGTCATCCTCGCCCGGCGTCACGCAGTGCCGTTTGACGACCTGCTCCCTGCCCTCAGGGAAACTGTCCTGAAAAAATGATTATTCCTTCTTCTCTTCGGGAGAAGGTTTCGCGAATATATCTGCCAGCGGTCGTTCCCCGTAGGCAGTCACCCGGGCATTGATCTGGACGAAGTCGGAGGTTATCTCGTTTCCGCGGATCGATTTCCTCCGCCGCTGTCCTTCCCTCACCGGCTTGAACCCTGTTCCCTTGGAGAGGAGGAGGTTTCTCCTGCCGGCCGCCGGCAGGTTCCGCTTGGCCGGAGTCCCGTTCCGGTCCGATCCCCCGGTTATCTCCATCCGGTATCCGGCCAGGCCGAACGGCCCGGCATCCAGTTCTTCCCCTATACGCTTTCCGACCAGGGTTCCGGCCGGGCCGCCGCTCACGCTGATATTGTATGCACGTCCTGTTTTCTGATCGGACAGGACAACCTTCAGTTCAACCATGCTGACACATTCCTTGACTGCTTCGTCCCCAAGGAGCTCGTCTTCGTCCCTCTCTCATCCGTGGAAGGCGAATAAACAGCCGTCTTATCCCGGGAAGTACCCATAACTTTGGATGGCCCAGATATTAAATACTATTTTCCCCAGAACGGGTCGCCCCGGCGCTTCATTTCGGTGAACTCGCCGAGTGCTTCCTGGGTGCTCACATTCAGGTTCTTCATCATCTCCCGTTCGAGCACTTTGACGTGACGCTCGGGGATATCGACCAGGAGGTCGTCGCCGACCTCGAACTGCCGTCCGACCGTCGCCCCCTCGATGGAGATCGCTACCTCGGCCCCGGCCTGGGCCTCCCGGATGGTCTCCTGGTTTAACTGCATGGTCTTGAGGTGCCCCACCTTCTTTGCGTCCCGGCGGATGAGGTTCACGTCCGCCCGGAGTGTCCCGGCGAGCACCCGCACACCGACCACGGCCGGGTTGCTCTGACGGAAGATACAGTCGGGAAGGATCCGGATCTTCGCGGGCATGATGACCTGCTCGAACCTCTTCTTCTCAGCCGTCCTCTGGAGATCGTCTTTCCAGGTGACATAGTCGTCGATGAGCTTGTAGATGACCCTGCCCTCGAAGACCTTCACCGGGAAGGCCGGGTCCCTGACCATGTCGACGGCATCGGGGAGGAGGGGAGAGTTGAAGGCGAGTAGCACCCGGTAGGTCTCTTTCTTGATGGTCTCTGCCTCCACCAGGTCATGCCTGCTGACCGGACCGACTTCGGCCCGCATGACACCGATCTCCTTCACCTCGAGCTCGTTGCAGATGGCTTCGAGGGCACCGATGGTGTCCGCCTTTATCAGCAGCCCTTCAGGGGAGAGCTTGACCTTTATCTCCTCCATCTCCCGCCGGATCTCATCCTTCACCAGCTCTGCATCCCCCCGTATCACGCGGATGGGTGAACCGGCGATGACTCCTTCAAGGTTCGGGGCGCTAACCTTGATCCCTGCCGCTGCTGCGACGCTTTTTACCCGCTCGAACCTGTCCTCAATGAGGATCTCTTTCATGGGCCGGGGCTTGAGGAGCGATCGGACCTTCGTCTGGCTGACGCCGTCTGATCGGGCTATAGCGACTTCGTCGCCCACCGAGAGAGTGCCGTTATACAGGATCACATCGAGCGTAGTGCCGAGCCCGCGTTCCTCCTTGACCTCGAGCACGGTCCCGACCCCCGCTACATCGACAGAGAGGGCCAGGTCCTGTTCCATGTACCGCTGGGCGAGCCCGATCATGACCATGAGGAGCTCGGCGATCCCTTCGCCCGTATGGGCGGAGAGCGGCACGATGGCCAGGTTCCTCTGGAAGTCCGAGACCCGGTCGAACCGCTCGCAGGAGAAACCGAACTCCGACACCTTGGCCACGATCTCGTAGAGTTTCGTCTCCACCAGGTCTTTTACCCTGTCGCTCTGGCGGGCAAACGACGAGAGAAAGGGTTCGTCCTTGTAGGGCCTCCAGCCGTGGACCCTGTCGATCTTCGTTGCCGCGACCACGAAGGGCGTCCGGTAGGTCCGGAGGATCTGGAGGGCCTCGATAGTCTGGGGCTGGAACCCCTGGCTGATATCAACCACGAGGATCGCCATGTCGGCCAGGGCTCCTCCCCGTGCCCGGAGAGTGGTGAAGGCGTGGTGGCCCGGGGTGTCGATGAAGAGGAGACCGGGGACATTGAGGGGCATCTTCTCCATGGAGCCGCTCATCTTCCGGATGGCGTCGATCGGGACCAGGGTGGCACCGATGTGCTGGGTAATGGCCCCGCTCTCGGTTTTGACTACGGATGACCCCCGTATCCTGTCAAGGAGTGAGGTCTTCCCGTGGTCGACGTGACCGAGAACTGCCACGATCGGGGTCCTGATGGCTGATTGTTTCGACAGGGATACCGCCTCCTTATGCTTCTCCAGCACCGCCAGAATTTAAATCTTCCCGGAAGGAACGGAACGGGTCTCCAAAAAAGACCTACCCAACCATTCACCGGCTGTGATTTTGAGGAATATACGTAGGCGTGAAAGCATTTAATCCCACCCACGGTACACGGGTTCCTCCCTGATGATGCTGTATTATATAGCGCGAAAACCTATGTTCTGGGGTATAATTGCCAGGGTGGGGTAGTTGGTAATCCTAGGGGACTGTGGATCCCCCGACCCGGGTTCGAGTCTCGGCCCTGGCCCTCAATTTTCGATGGTTACGGTTTGTTTGCTCTTTTGGGCGAGGATTGTTGATATTTTTCGACTCCTTATCACAGATCCCTCATCGGTGCACCGCACCGGGGACACTTCTGGGCAAAACAGGGAACTTCAGGTGATGTCTTCTTCTCAAACCCGCAGTA
>JAJRBS010000101.1 GCA_028679325.1 Methanoregulaceae archaeon
TTGAATCGCAGGGGTACGTGGTCTTCCGTTTCAATGACCACGACAACCCCGGCCATCTTTTTGCGTCCCGAGACGACCAGGGGATCTTCATCACCCTGGCCCGGGCAAACAGTCCCCATACGACAATCAGGGACGTAGAGAAAAGCCATGCCGGGATCATCGGGATGTTCCGGTCCTTTCCGCCGCCAAAGGACTTCACCTTCGAGATCTGGGTATTTTCCTCACCGCCAAAGACCTGGCAGTACTACCGGGTCGGCCCGGACCAGGTGACCGAGGTCGACCATGCCTGACCAGGATAGTGTGATGCCTGTCACGGTCACCGAGGTCCCGCTCTACCTTATCCCCCGGGTTGTCGCGGACCAGATCCGGGAGAAGGGAGCATCGGTCTTCCGGATCACGATTGCCCGGACACACTGGCACACCTACACCATCGTGGTCATGACGAGAGAGATCCGGGACGTTCCTGCACCCTTCAGCCCGGAGACCGGGGTGCTGAACGAGAGCCGTCCCGTTCCCGGGGCTGGTGACCGGTGACGGCCCATGGACGACTCACTCCGCCAGGCAATCACGCTCCTAGCCGGCTCCGGACAGGTCGTTGAGGTCCGGGCGATCGCCGACCCGTTCATCCACAGCGGCTACTTCAGCGACGCTCTCGAGCTCTTCTCGGCAGCGGCGACGCTCGACACAGACCCGGCGGTGCAGGGGATCTATGTCACCCTGAACGAGGTGAACCCTGCCCTCCTCTCCCGGCGGGCGAACCGGGTCAAGATGCGCCTGTCGAAGAAGGACGCGACCACGAGCGATGCCGATATCCTGCGGAGACGCTGGCTGCCGGTCGATATCGATCCCATCCGTCCCAGCGGGGTGTCATCGAGCGACGAAGAGCATGCGGCAGCGCTCTCGAAGGCCAGGACCATTGCCTCATTCCTCGCGGAGATGGGATTTCCCGATCCGGTCCTGGCCGACAGCGGGAACGGGGCGCACCTCCTCTACCGGATAGACCAGCCAAACGACGAGGAGAGCTCCACTCTTGTGAAACGCTGCCTTCAGGTCCTGGACACCCTGTTCTCGGATGACCGGGTCTCGATCGATACCGCGAACTTCAACGCCGCCCGGATCTGGAAGCTCTATGGCACGGTGACCCGGAAAGGGGATAACACCCCGGACCGGCCCCACCGTCGCTCCCGGATCATCTCGGTTCCCGCTTCGCTCACGGTTGCCGGGCCGGGACTCCTTTCACGCCTTTCGGCACAATTCCCCGACGCACTCCCCGAACCAGAGAGCGGGAAGAAGGGGCTCGACCTCTCCTGCTGGCTGCCGGAGCATGGGATCGCGGTCGCATCCGAGAAACCCTACCAGGGCGGGAGGCTCTTTGTGCTTGCCGAATGCCCCTTCTCCTCCGCACACTCGGACGGGGCCTTTGCCATCCAGTTCCCGAGCGGGGCTGTCTTCGCCGGCTGCCACCATGCCAGCTGCGGCGGCGGGAGGCAGCGGTGGCAGGAGCTCCGGGCGATGTTTGAGCCGGACCGGTTCCCTCTTCCCGAGACCGGGGATAAACAGGCCCGCACAATCCCGGTGACACCTCCGGTCCGCGACTATGCCCTCACCGATGCCGGCAATGCGGAGCGCCTGGTCGCCCGGTTCGGGGAGGAGATCCGGTTCTGCCCGACCTTCGGTGCCTGGTACATCTGGAACGGCCGGGTCTGGGAACGGGACGTCTCCCGCCAGATGCTCTCCCGTGCAACAGAGGTCGCCCGCGGGATCTATGCCGAAGTGACAGCGGCCGCCGATCCGGAGCGTGCCAGGGCTCTCGCCCGGTGGGCGATGGCCTCCGAGAGCCTCAGACTGCGGAAAGCCATGATCGAATCGGCAACGCCCCTTGTGCCGGTCAATCCTTCGGCGTTCGATGCCCTGCCAGACCTGTTCAACTGCCGGAACGGGACGCTGGAACTTGATACCCTGGCCTTCCGCGAACACCGGCGGGAAGACATGCTGACCCGGATGGCAGACCTCGCCTACGACCCTGCCGGAGACTGCCCGCTCTGGAGGAAGCACCTGGACCTGATCTTTGACCACGACCCCGAGTCTATTGCCGGGTTCCAGGCAGTCTGCGGCTACACGCTGCTCCAGGACAACCCCGAGCAGGTGCTGTTCATCCTCTTTGGCCGGGGGAGGAACGGGAAGTCGAAGACCATCGAGGTCCTTGCCACCATCATGGGCGACTACGCGGTGAACATCGCTGCCGAATCGCTCATGGTCCACCGGTGTGAAAGCGCCCGGTCCGACCTCGCACGCCTCGCAGGGGCCCGGATGGCGACTGCAAGCGAGGGCGAGGACGGGGCACGGCTCGCGGAATCGATCATCAAGCAGCTGACCGGGGAGTATGCTATCACGGTCCGGAGGCTCTATGAGAACGAGTTCGAGTTCACTCCCAAGGCAAAGATCTGGCTCACCACCAACCACGAACCGGTGATCCGGGGGACGGATGATGGCATCTGGCGGCGGATCTGGATGATCCCCTTCACCGTCCAGATCCCGGACGAGCTCCGGGACCCGGACATCGGGAAGAAGCTTCTGGCCGAGTCGGCAGGGATCTTCACCTGGTGCCTCGAAGGGCTGAAACGGTTCTATGCGCAGGGGAACCGGCTGGTCAAACCCCAGAAAGTTGCGGTAGCTACGGGTAACTACCGGACGGTGAGCGATACGATCAGCTTGTTCATCCGGAACGAGTGTGTGCTTGAGCCTGGGGTGAGGATGTCGCGGATGGCCTTCAAAGAGATGTTCGATAAGTGGTGCGAGGAAGAAGGGATCAGG
>JAJRBS010000177.1 GCA_028679325.1 Methanoregulaceae archaeon
ACCGGCAATGAACCTGTCAGGTCTTCGAGCTCGACAATCCGGTGCCCGTTGGTGGTTGTCTTGGTGTCCATGACCAGACCCATCACCGTAGATGTCTCCTGCCGGTATCTCGTGTTTCTCAACAGTCCCTCGATGGGGATCGGAGAAGAACGGGATCGGATGAGAGATCCCAACCGGGTGTAGCGATCACGGAAATAGTGCAGGTAGTCGGGGATAGTGCCCGCGTGTCCAGATGATCCGGAACTCCCCTTCACAACTTCATACCGTGTATCGGTGGAAAAACGGTTTCCATCCCGGTCGGTCACCACGCCCGGTATATGTTTTACCGATACGACAACGGTATCGCCTGGAAGGCTCTCGAGGATCTGCTCGATGAGGCGGGGGTCGTCTCGCTCAGAGAGATATTTCACGACGTCTGGATGGACCTGCAGCTGTGTGTCGAGGAAGCGCCGGACTATCATCTGGGCATCGAGCATGCTTGATACTATATTGCCATTTCCGGTATTCTGTTTTTGCATCCGTGAAAGGCAGTTGTGTGCAGATCGCGATTACTTATTACGGACAAGAACGAATACGGGTAAGGATCATGGCAGTCCCTGAAGACAAGAACGAGAGTGCGGGTTTCATGAGCCGTTTTCTGACCAGCGAAACCCCGGCTGTTGTTTTCGCCCGGGAGATCCTCTGGGTGCTTGCCGTCGTGGCGGGAATTGCTCTCTTCCTCTTTCTTGTTTCAGGAACATGGCCAGCGGTGGTCACTATCGAATCCGAGAGCATGGTCCCTCACATGAATGTCGGGGATCTGGTATTCGTGGTGGATGCCAACCGGTACGGGGACCTTCAGACCTGGGAAAGCGGAAAAGAGACCGGATACACGAAGTTTGGAGACTATGGAGATGTCCTTATCTATGAACCGAACGGGGCGAAAGGTTCTCTCATTCCGGGAATAGGAGGAGGAGTCCATCCCATTATCCACAGGGCAATGGCTGCGACGGCCGGATCGGCTCCGATCCCGGTCTACTATTACTTCTATCAGGGATTGAGCAGTCCCTCTTCCTATCTCCCGGTCATGATCATCAACGGCGCATGGACCCTTGAAGACGGCACAGTCGTGGCCCGGATTGAGAATGGCGTCATTGTACCTGATCGGGCAAACATCACACCAGAACAGGGATATATCGTTCAATCTACCCAAATCGCGGGAAATTCCGGTTATATTACGAAAGGTGACAATAATGTCCGGAGTGACCAGGGATCGTATCTCAACAGAAATGAAATCGGGATCATTCAGCCCGTCAAGGATGAGTGGATCGTCGGAAAGGCGCTTTTTGCCATACCCCTCGTCGGGTATATCCCTCTCAACATCGTTCCCGTCGCCATCATTCTGATAGCACTCATGCTGATCTACGAGTACTACCAGCGCACGAAGAAACAGGATAAACAGGCCGGGAAAAAACAAACGACGAAGAAAAAACGACAGGGATGAATTCCGGATAAAAGCAGGATTTCACGAGGCATCTGCCTGTCTTTGAGGCCCAGGCAGTGTGTTAAGGAGGGCACGAGTAAAAAATCCCTCTCTCCTCCTTTTTCTCGGTGACCGGGAACCTTGCCCCTATCACACGGAGGATCTTCAGGACTTCCCGCCGGTTCAGCCCTGTTACGTCAATGATATCTTCAAGAGTTGAAGGCCTTTTCTGCAGCAGGTCATGGACCATCATCACGGAATCTGTCCACTCGGGAACCGGAATACAGCGGAAAGAGCCAGGGATCACAGGTTCAACGGATTCGACACCAGCGAGCCCGAGCATATCCCGGACCTTCCGGAGCTCCCCCGGCGAAGCAGGCCTGACCCAGGATTCCGTTCCGGGACGATCAAGGGTATTGAGCTGCACCCTGTCCGGGTGTATCTGCCGTATGGCCTTCCGGAGAGCTTCCAGTTCAGTCTTCGTGGTATTGATCCCCGGTATGATAAAAATCTCGAGCCATATCTCACCCGTATAGTCCTTCCTGAACTGTTCGATTCCGGCAATGATCAACTCGACAGGCAGGCCCGGGGCGGGCCGGTGGATACGGCGGTATGTCTCCTCAATAGCCGATGAGAGCGTAGGGAGAACAATATCGGCCTCGAGGAGGTCCCTTCGGACATCTTCTTTCCAGAGGAGGGTTCCATTGGTCAGGACGGCCACCCGGTAGGAAGGTAAACGTTCCTTGAGATAGCGGATGCACATTCCGATGGAGAGCGAGAGGGTGGGTTCGCCGGAACCAGAGAAGGTGATATAGTCAAGGACAGGAGACCGGGAGAGGTAATCCTCGAGCTCGTCGAGCACCTCCTCCACCGGAAAGAATTCCTCCCGCTCGAGAACTACCTTCGTGGTGTCACCGCATTCGCAGTAGACGCAGTCAAAGCTGCAGACCTTGAAGGGGACCAGGTCCACACCGAGCGATCTTCCGAGACGCCGTGAGAGAACGGGTCCGAAAAGATGAGAATAGCGCATGAGAAGCAGTGAACGACCTTCGTTTTCAGGAGAGGCGATCGAGTGCCTCCTTGCCGCTCATGCCGACCTGGATCCCCATAGCAGCTGCTCCTGAATTAGCCTCGCTGATCTCTCCCGATAGGAGGTCGCTTAGTGTTGCTACGGAGGGAGAGCCAACAGGACGGACGCGTGCTGCCGGGTAACCGAATTTTTCAAGCGCTCTGACATCAAAAGCCCCACAGCCAACCATGCCCCGCCGGGCAACACCCCAGACCAGGTTGACAGGGCCTATGGGTACCACGTAGCCGGAAGCTTCCGAGTTATTCAACTGTATTCGTTCCTGCAACATTTTATCCACACCCTCCCTGTTGGGAGGCAGCGACGCATAAAGACACGGGTCACATGGTTTATGTAGTCCGGGATCGTTTCTTCCCATTGAGACTGAATTGACAGAAAAGGACAACCCTGCAGGCCGGCGGCAGGAGGATCTTTACGGTATTCTTGACCGGGTCCTGGAAGGACATCGACTCTTCGAAGAGGAAGCGGTAATCCTGTTCGAAGTTCAGGATCGTAGAATTTGGGAGATAGCGAGTGCAGCCGATAAAAAAAGAGAGATGACCGTCGGGAACCAGGTTACCTATGTCCGGAACCAGAATATCAATGTCACGAACTACTGTATCAACACCTGCGGTTTTTGTGGTTTTTCAAAAAAACCAGGAGATAAGGAAGGGTTCCTGCACAGTATGGAGGAGATCCGGAGGAAGACCGGGCAGGCAAGGAGCCGGGGAGTTACCGAGATCTGCACGGTGAGTGGCCTGCACCCGGATTTCGATGCCGGGTCATATGAACGGATCTTCTCCGTTATTCACGAGGCCGCACCGGAAGTCCATATCCATGCCAGTAACCCCATGGAGGTTGCATATGCCGCCAGGAAGAGCGGTATTTCCACCCGGGAGGTTCTCCGGATGATGAAAGAGGCCGGCCTGGGGTCGCTCTGCGGGACAGCTGCCGAGATACTGGTGGATGAGGTTCGGGACCTGATCTGCCCGGGGAAGATCCTGACAGACGAATGGATCCGTATCATCAGGGAGGCTCATAGTCTTGGGATCAAGACAACGGCCACCATCATGTACGGCCATTGCGAAAGTGTCCACGACCGTGTCCGGCACCTGAGCGTCATCCGGAAGATACAAGACGAGACGGGAGGGTTTACTGAATTCGTCCCTCTCTCTTTCATCCACATGAACACCCCCCTTTACCGGAATGGCCTGGCCCGTGCTGGAGCAACGGGGCGGGAGGATCTGCTGATGACTGCTGTATCCCGCCTTTTTCTCGATAATGTGGACCATATTCAGGTCTCATGGGTAAAGACGGGAATAAAAATGGCACAGCTCGGCCTTGTATCAGGTGCAGACGATCTGGGAGGTACAATGTTCGAGGAGAGTATCTCAAAAGGTGCCGGTGCCCGGAATACAGATTACCTCGACCCCGCGGAGATGGAAAGGATCGCCCTGGATATCGGACGCCCTCTCAGGCAGCGGACCACCCTCTATAACCTCCTTTAAAAGAGTTCTCCGTGGGGAGTGGTAAGGAATAAAAACCGGCAAGAAGGGCCAGATACGAAAAAAAGAGGGATTAATCGACGGGCTTGAGGAGCTTGACGATCTTATCCCCCAGTTCATCTGCACGTTTCAGGGCGCGGGTATCCTTGAGAATATCGCCTTCCAGGTAGCCCTTTCCCCGTACACCCCCCAGATAAGAGAACTCATGACTGCTGAGGAATCCTTCAAGCGTCTCAATGGTACGGGCCCCCCCCTTGTTTGCACAGACTGCGACAGCCACGGCTTTGCGGCCGGCTAGTCTCCGGTTATGGTAGAGTGAATAACTCCGGTCTATGAAATTCTTGAGATGACCGCAGACATCATAGTAATAGGTCGGGGAGCCGATGACAAGTACTTCGGAATCAAGCACCTTTTTCATGATCTCATCCCAGTCATCATTCTGGACAACACACCAGGCCTTCTCTTTGCATTTCTCGCAACCGAGGCAGGGGTTGATCTTTTTTCCAGCAAGGGAGACAAACTCAGTCTTCAGTCCCGCCATCTCGCACCGGTCGAGAATCAGTCTCACCAATTGTGCCGTATTCCCGTCTTTCCGCGTGCTTCCCGAGATACCAAGCACCGTCATATTCGTGTACTGCACGTATGACTAATTGATTGTTTTGATGTCTGCAGAAAGCCCGAGGGACAGAATAACGGAAAGGACATCGTCTCTGGGATCTTCCGGGTAGAAAAAGAGATGAGACGGGCATCTGCAGTCGCTGCACCCAAAACCAGGGCAGGGCCTCCCTGACAGCGAAGATGCAACATGACATTCCGTTTCAGGATCGTGGCCTGGTATGCACACTGCTGCTTCCAGATTGAACGCCGGGCTGGAGAGGAGGTGATCGATGTGCCAGGTTGGCGATGGAACTCCCCTCTTGAAGACCCGGACGTGCCGACGCACCCTGGCAAAACCTCCCGGACCCTGTGCCGATCCGCAGTAGACATACCATCCCTGGGGAAACCAGGTATCTCCAAGGGAACCGATTGTGATGTACGACTCCCGGCCAGCGAGAATCAGGCAGTAAGAGCCTTTATCCATAGCCGCTCTTCAGGAGTTCGACCGCAGCGGCGATATGCCGGTGACCGTTCTTTTCCACCGGAGAACCGTGCCCCGGATAGAGACCTTCAACAGGCAATCGCGCCAGGCGTTCGAGAGAGAGTTCCAGGGCGTTTGGGTCGCCTCCGGGAAAATCGAACCTTCCAAAACAACCGTCAGAAAAGACAGTGTCCCCGGAGATGAGGGCTTTTTCATCTTCAAGGTAAAGACAGATGCTTCCTGCGGTGTGTCCTGGCGTGTGCAGCACCTGAAGAGGCCCAACCCTCTCCCCGTCCTCAATGAGACGATCGGGCTTGATACCAGCGGCCCTTTCCCCGAAGTGCGTGGAGAGGCTGAATGCCTCATCCATGAGACCGGGGGCATCTGCGGCATGGATGACGACCTTCGCACCACAGAGATGGGCGATCTCCTTCAGGTGTGCGGTATGATCATGGTGACAGTGGGTCAGCACGATGATGTCGATCTGTTCTCTGAACGGTTGCACATCGGACGGAAGAACTCCCGCATCTATCAGAACGTTACCAACCACAAACGCATTCCCCTGATATCCCCTCCCGGGGATCCAGTTCACAGGCATGCATACTATTAAGGAAAGCATCCCACTTTTTTGTATGCGTACCCTCATCCAGGATTGTGTCGCCGGAATTCCTCCGGTTGTTGAAACGGCAGCACGCCAGGAAGGGCTGAATCCCCGGGACATGGCCCGGGCAGTTGCCAGGGGGCATGTAGTCATCCCTGCCAATCCGCGACGTCCCCATCGCATCTGTGCCATTGGTGAAGACTGCCGTGTGAAGATAAACGTCAATATCGGGACTTCGGGGGACAGGTGCGATCCCGAGCTTGAACGGCAGAAAGGAATGGCCGCCATTGCCCAGGGAACCGATACCCTGATGGACCTCTCAACAGGGGGGGATATCCGGGCCATCCGGGAGATGATCCTCTCCCTGGATATTCCGGTAGGGACGGTCCCGATATACGAAGCTGTCCGCAAGGCTGGAAATGCAGGGGATGTGGATGCCGATCTGCTCTTTTCGGTCATCAGGGAGCACTGCAGGGACGGAGTGGATTTCCTGACCCTTCATTGCGGTGTAAATCGTGAGGCGCTCGCAGCGCTCCACTCCGATCCACGGATACTCCCCGTGGTCTCCCGCGGTGGAGCCTTTCATGTGGCCATGATGGCCCACTCCGGCCAGGAAAACCCGCTGTTTGCGGAATTCGATTACCTCCTTGAGATACTCGCCGAATACGATGTGGTCGTAAGCCTCGGTGACGGCATGAGGCCGGGTTGTCTCCAGGATGCAGATCGGCATGCAAAAACGGTGGAATACCTGAATCTGGGGAGGCTTGCACAGAGGGCACTCTCTGCGGGTATCCAGCGGATGATTGAAGGCCCCGGCCACATCCCCCTCGACCAGGTCGGTTATAATATCCGTGTCATCAAGGAGCTCTCAAACGACGCCCCCCTCTATCTCCTCGGTCCCCTGGTTACGGATATCGCTCCGGGATATGATCACGTCGTAGCGACTATCGGAGGAGCGGTGGCAGCCATGCATGGGGCAGATTTTCTGTGCATGGTCTCCCCCAGTGAACACCTATCTCTCCCTGATGTGAGTGACATCATTGAAGGTACACGTGTTGCACGGGTCGCAGCCCATGTCGGAGACACGGCGCGAAAGAAGGAAGGGTACAAGATGCCGAGGGAGCGGCAGATGGCTGAGGCGAGGAGGAATCTCGACTGGGCCGAGCAGTTCAGGCTTTCTCTCTTCCCCGATGTAGCCAAAAAAATACATGCCCGGGATTCTTCGGGTGATACCTGCTCGATGTGCGGGGATCTCTGTGCGGTGAAGATGATGCGTGAACTCTTCGAATCCGGGAAAAAGAAGTGATAACAAACAGAAGGTGATTCTGCAGATCGGTTCACTGAAGAAAAAAACTTGTTTTCGCACCGGTTCTGCCCGACCGGGGAAAAGAAACGCCTGCCGCTGCAGTTCCTATGGCAAATTTCCGGAGTTTAAAATCCTCGCCGCGAGATATGCTGCATTCGCCCCGTTATCTATCCCAACGCAGGCTACCGGCACTCCCTTGGGCATCTGGACAATAGACAGCAGGGCATCAAGCCCCATGAGCTTTCCGCTGACCGGTACACCGATGACCGGACATCTGGTCTTCGAAGCAATGACCCCGGGCAGTGCTGCCGAGAGACCGGCAATGGCGATAAAGACACGGCAGTCGCTCGCCCTGAGATACTCATCGAGAATGTCCGGCTCCCGGTGTGCGGAAATTATCTTTCTCTCGTAGGTGATACCCAGGTTTCGCAGAACTTCCGCGGCCTCTTCCACAATGGCCGCATCTGAGGCCGATCCGCTGAGAATGGCGACGTCTGCCATGTGTAATGCCATCCACACTTATATCCGTGATTATAAAAATACTATGGGCTGATAGAATGGAAAAAGAACCACTCCTGATGCTTCCCGGTCCGGTCCCGATGCCTGAACGTGTCCGCCTGGCTATGGCCCGGCAGGCCATCAACCACCGGGGGGCGGAGTTTGGCGGCGTGTATGCTGACTGTGTCCGCGTCCTGAAAGACGTTTTTGGCACAGAAAACGATCTCTACGTTATCAGCGGCTCGGGAACGGCGGCCATGGAGGCAGCGGTGGCAAACTTTGGACGAGGCCGGTCGATCTCCTGCATGGTAAACGGGAAGTTCGGTGAACGTTTGTTCAATATATCCCAGCGGTATGGAAATGCCCGGGCGATCTCATCGGAGTGGGGTTCCCCGCTCGACCTCGCGGAACTCAAGCGTCAGCTCGAAGAAGGGGCTGAAATGGTGACTCTGGTCCATAACGAGACCTCGTCCGGGATCAGGAACCCGGCCGCAAAGATCGGGAAACTTGCCCGGGAATATGACGCCCTTTTCGTTATGGACGGGATCACCTCTATCGGCGGCGATGAAGTAAAGGCAGATGACTGGGGGGTGGACCTGGCCATCGTCGGGTCCCAGAAATGCCTCGCGGCCCCCGCCGGTCTCTCAGCGGTGTCGATCAGCGGGCGGGCCTGGGAAAGGCTTTCGGAAGATCGTCCCTATTACCTCGATCTTTCTGCCTACCGGAAGAGTGCTGCGTCCAAAGTGATGGAGACTCCTTACACACCGGCAGTTCCCCTTTTCCTGGCCCTCCGTGAGGCATGCCTCCTTATCGAGGAGGAAGGTCTTACCGCCAGGATCTCCCGTCACCGGAAAATGGCAGAATCGATCAGGGCAGCGGTAAGGGCCTGGGGGCTCCAGCTCTTCCCCCGGATCGATGATGACCATGCCTATTCAAATACGGTGACTGCCGTCAGACTTCCCGAAAAAGTCAGCGATGCCGATTTCCGCGGTACCATCAAGAAGGCGGGAATCGAGATTGCCGGGGGTCAGGACCACTTGAAGGGCCGCATCTTCAGGATCGGGACGATGGGTGCAATTGGCGGGCCAGAGGTCCTTGCCACCCTTGCGGCGGTGCAGTATTCACTCAAGGTTCACGGAACAGTCCTTAAAGACGACGGACTGTTGGCAGCCTGCGAGGTACTGGGATGAAGATCGGGGTGGCGGATACCACTTTTTCCCGGGTTAACATGGGTGCTATCGCTCTGGACGAGTTGCGGAAACTTTCCAGCGCCACAGTCGAGCGGGTGACCGTCCCGGGGATCAAGGATCTTCCGGTGGCATGTAAGAAGCTCATCGATGAAAGGGGCTGCGGGATTGTGATGGCGCTCGGGATGCCCGGCGGCCAGGAAAAGGACAGGATGTGTGCCCACGAAGCGTCACTCGGCCTCATCAGTTGCCAGCTCATCACCAACACCCATATTATCGAGGTATTCGTCCATGAGGACGAGGCTGGCGGTGACAGGGAGCTTGCATGGCTTGCCGAACAGAGGACACGGGAGCATGCCCGGAATGTCATTATGCTGGCATTTACACCGGAGAAAATGACCCGTGAAGCAGGGACGGGCCAGCGCCAGGGATTTCCGGACGCAGGACCGGCCCGGTAATAAATACTCCGGGCATCGGTTTATGAATGAGAAAAGGAGATTGATGGTGGGAGCAGGAATGAAGGTTAAACTCGGTTTCGTGGTCTCGGAATTCAACCGGGACATTACGTATATGATGGAAGTCGAGGGGAGGGAACATGCCGCTTTCCTCGGAGCTGAAGTGACCGAATGCATGTACGTGCCCGGTGCGTATGACATGCCTCTTGCTGTCAAGAGGATGCTTAAAAAAGGGCTTGTAGACGCTATTGTCACTATCGGCTGCGTTATTGAAGGATCCACCCAGCATGATGAGATAGTTGTCCAGCACGCGGCCCGGAAGATCATCGATCTCTCGCTCGAATACGAAAAACCGGTCACCCTCGGCATATCAGGGCCAGGAATGACCCGGCTTGAAGCCACTGAACGCATCGATTATGCACGGCGGGCAGTTGAGTCCGCAGTAAAGATGGTCCAGCGATTGGGATGAGGGGCCTCTCGGACCGCGTCGCGGCGATAAGTCCCTCTGCAACCATTGAAGTAGCTGAGAAGGCCCGGCTCATGCAGCAGCAGGGCCTCGATATCATCAGCCTCTCCATCGGGGAACCGGATTTTGATACTCCGGAGCACATCAAGGAAGCCTGCATCAATGCACTCCGTCGGGGGGAGACTCACTATGCACCGAGCAACGGGATACCGGAACTCCTTTCAGCTATAGCCGATAAGACCCGGAAAGAAAACGATTTTTCCTGTACGCCGGGACAGGTGATGGTAACCTGCGGAGCAAAGGACGCGATATATGACGCCGTCGGTGCCGTCATTAACCAGGGTGATGAGGTCATTATCCTCGACCCGTCATGGGTATCCTATGAACCATGCGTCCTACTCTCCGGAGGAAGAGCGGCACATCACCAGCTCAACAGCCGGACATTCCAGATTGATGATACCCTTCTCGAGAGAGTCTCCCAGAAAACAAAGATGATCATCGTCAATTCTCCTTCCAATCCTTCAGGTGCTGTCCTTGACCATGCGTCTCTCTCCCTCGTTGCCGATATGTGCCGTGATTTCGATCTCATCGCTCTCTCCGATGAGATATATGAGAAACTCACCTACGGAAAAAAGCACGAGTCTCTTGCAACGATAGGCGATATGGAACAACGGACAATCACGGTCAACGGTTTCTCCAAGGCTTATGCAATGACCGGATGGAGACTGGGATGGGCCGTTGCTCCCCCCGAGATCATCAGGCAGATGTCGAAGATCCAGCAGCACTCAATAAGCCATCCCACCACTTTTGCCATGTATGGGGGTCTGGCGGCTCTGACGGGGGACCAGGGATCCGTTGAGGTCATGCGAAAAGAGTTTCAACGGAGACGGGACTACCTGGTCCAGGAACTCCTGCTTATGGGCCTTGAAGTAGCTCCGGCAGATGGAGCATTCTACGCGTTTGTAAAAACAGGAGGAGACGATATCGGGACAGCCAGGAGGTGGCTCGAGAAAGCCCACGTCGCCGTGACTCCCGGTTCTGCATTCAATACCCCCGGATGGCAACGGTTATCTTATGCAACATCCATGGACCGTCTCCGTGAGGCGGTACTCAGGATCCGGAACAATAGGTAACGTTAAAAAATTCTGACGAGGGGATCAACCGAGAAAACGGCCCTGAACTCCGGAAAAGGAAATAAATTTTATACGGACTGATGACTCCACGAGAGCGAGTCTCCTCCGGGAGATCTCTTTTTGGTGTTTCGGACAGGAAATCCTTCTTTCGAAGGTGACATAAAGGAGTGAGCTCCACCTTGATCTCGATACACAGATAGTGGAGTCCGGGTCATTGTCATCCAGGACAGGACGGGGGGATAGGTTTGATCACCATTTACCGGAGTATAGATAACTGTCTTGTTCCCGTTACCGACTTTGAGAGCGGTGCCTGGGTCAACGTCGTCAATCCCACTCCTCAGGAAATTGACGACCTGGTGGCAAGATTTGCCTTCCCCTCCGATTTCCTGACAGATCCGCTGGATGTTGACGAGCGGGCCCGTGTCGAAAGAGAGGAAGGAAACATACTCATCCTCCTCCGGACTCCACGAAAAGAGACTGAAGGGGCGGACATTCCTTACACCACGCTGCCGGTCGGCATCATCCTGACCCAGGGGCTTGTTATTACCGTATCGCTCTTCGAGGTCGATGTCGTCAGGGAATTTCTTTCCGGAAAAGTCCGGAATCTCACTACCCAGAATACCTCCCGCTTTGTCCTCCTCCTGTTCATGCGCACGTCCCTCCTCTTTCTCAAGTATCTGAAGGAGATCAACCGCATGACATCAACAGTCGAAAAGGATGTCCATCTCGCCCTCCAGAATGCCCAGCTCATCAACCTCCTCAACCTTGAGAAGAGTCTCGTGTTTTTCATAACCTCTCTCCGCTCCAACGCCCTGATGCATGAAAAGTTCAATACATCGGGATGGGTGAAGATGGATGAGGACGACCGTGATCTCTTCGAGGAAGTGGTGATCGAGAACAAACAAGCCATCGAGATGGCAAATATCTACAGTAGCATCCTCTCGGGTATGATGGATGCCTTTGCCTCCATCATCTCCAACAACCTGAATGTCATAATTAAGCTCCTGACGACGGTAACGATCATCCTGATGATTCCCACCCTCATCGCCAGTATTTATGGGATGAATGTTGATCTGCCCTTCCAGACAAGCCCCTATGCCTTCCTCATCATCATTGCTATGTCAATGCTCTTCTCAGCAATCGGAATTGCAATCTTCTGGCGAAGACAGTACTTCTGATCAGTTTTTTTTTTCGCAGGGCTCCGAACTTCTTTTTTTCCTGCCTCTGTTCTGACCCGAATGTTGATAGACCATCAGCTTCAATTTATAAACTGATTGACATGATGGGCAAAATAAGGGATCTTCTTCTCCGTCCCGACATTTTTTTTGGTGGGCGGATGAAGGAGCCGGAAGACCTGAAACTTCCCGGCCTGATAGCGCTGGTCGGCGCCGCGGTGGCGGCAGGAGCGGCCTATATCATTTCCGGGACATATTCTGAGATGTTTTCCGAGCTGGCCGGGGGAATGGGACCCATTATAGGAGTAATCAGTGCCATCTCTGCATTCTTCGTCTTCATTATCATATGGTGGATCATCTTTGCTGCCATATTCTACGGGTTATCCCTGGCATTTGGGGGAAAAGGGACCTTCAAGAGGACCCTGGAATTTTCAGGAATTGGGCTCATCCCGATCATCCTCGGAACTATCATCTCCCTCCTGATCTCCCTCTATTATGTTCCTCTTATCGAGGTGCCGGTTATTTCAGGGATTACTGATCCGGCTGTTATCCAGGAAGCGATGAGTCAGATGATGGAGGATCCTGCGTTCAGGGAATTCACCCAGGTCTCATCCCTCATCTCGGTTATCTTCCTTGTCTGGAGTGCTAATCTCTGGATCTTCGCACTAAAACATGCCCGGAATCTCACGATGAAACAGGCTGCCTTGACGGTCCTTATCCCGGTCGTTATCTGCATCCTTGTCATTCTGGTTCCGGCCTTTACAGGAATTTCATTACCGGGAGGAATTTAAGTGCGCCTGCATCCCAGTTTCATAGGGACATTCCTCTGCATATGTGCGATCCTGGCTGTGCCCGTTATGGCTCAGGATGATTCTGCCGCAGCAGCACAGGTGGCTGTTACAAATGTGATTATCGATCCGGCCATTTTCTTCGAAGACGATACCGGGATAATCAACGTTGAAATAACGAATAACGGAGCACAGAGCGTCGCAATAAGGAGGGCAACCATCTATGGGGGAGATGTCACCGTTTTGTCCCAGTCCTACGACACAACAACCGTCATTGGCGCGGGCAACCGGATGACCTTCTCTTTTACGATAAAAGCTGATGTCCCTCCGGGGATATATTACCCGTATTTTTCCCTCGATTTCCGCGATGCGGGTTACCTCCGCTACCCGATCCCGATCAGGGTTGACAACCAGCCCCTGACCCTTGCCGTTCTGAACAAGCCCGATGTATTCAGCGAAGGGCGAAAAGACAGGGTGGATATCCTGGTCGGAAATCCGCGTGATAACCCTGTATCAGGGACAGTGGTGAACTTCATGGGAAGCAGAATGGATCCTGTACCCTCAAGCTATTTTATCGGCAATCTTGATCCTGACCAGTCCCGGCAGGTATCGGTGAACATAACTCCAGAGGATCCCGGAAATCTTCAGATCCTGGTGGAATACAAGAACGGGATAAACGACCACACCGATTCTCTGACCCTTCCCGTTCGTTTCGGGGAATCGAAGACAGAGGCGAATCCCGTGCTGACCAATATTGTGGTGGAATACGGGAACGGACACTACACTATGACCGGGGATGTCTACAATGCAGGGCTTGAGGTTGCCAATTCCGTTCTCCTAACCACGCGGAGCCCAACAACACCCGTTGATCCCTACCGGAACTATGTTGTTGGATCACTTCAACCGGATGATTTCTCCAGTTACGAGCTCACCTTCACGGCCAGCGATGTCTCCGAGATACCGGTTGCGATAGAGTATCGCGATATTGATGGAAATCCCTTTGAGAAAGTGTCAATGGTGAGCATCCCTCCGAAGAACACGAAGAACGAGGAGAATCCGGGTATTGCCCTCCCGGTCATCGTGATTATCGTCGTTTCAGCCGCAGTGATCGGGGGTGCCATCTGGTACTCATGGAAGAAGCGCTAGACGATCCCTGCCGGAACGGTGCGCTCATCCGGTTTCATGACGTCACCAAGATCTATCCGTTATTGGGAGGGGATGTCACTGCCCTGGAGGAAGTCTCCCTGGATATCGGGGAGGGGGACTTCGTTGCCATTATGGGACCATCCGGCTCGGGCAAGTCAACCCTCTTAAACCTCATGGGCTGCCTGGACACGCCTACCTCAGGAGACCTTTGCATCAAGGGGAGGAACCTTCGCGATATGAGCGACGAGGAGCTGACGGCTCTTCGGAGGGACCATATTGGATTTATTTTCCAGCAGTTCAATCTCCTCCCTCTCCTGACCGCCTTTGAGAACGTCCAGTACCCCATCATCCTGAAGACCGGCGTGCGGGGGGGTGAAGCCCGCTGCAGGGAAGTGCTCGAGGCCATGGATCTCGATGAATCGCTCTTCTCCCACAAGCCAAGCGAGTTGTCGGGAGGTCAGCAGCAGAGGGTAGCCATCGCAAGGGCCCTGGTCAATGACCCTGAGATCCTCCTCGCCGATGAACCAACCGGGAATCTCGATTCGAAGACCGGCAGTGCAATAATGAACCTGCTTGACGAGTTGAATGTGCAGGAAAGAAAGACCATCATCATGGTCACCCATGATCCAGCGATTGCCCGCTACGCGAAACGAACCATCAGGATAGTGGACGGAAAGATTGCGGTGGAGGAATAGGTATGAAATCGATGCTCTTT
>JAJRBS010000182.1 GCA_028679325.1 Methanoregulaceae archaeon
GGCTCCTCCGGGAGATCTTTGCAAGCCCGCTGCCCCGAAACCATATCATCTTCGGAATTGCCCTCTCAGGAATGACCAAGTCCTTCATCCAGGCAATCATTATTCTGGTCTTTGCCATAATAATCGGTGCCCGATTCTTTGTCGGATATACCATCCCGCAGACAATACTCTCCATTGCGGGGATCCTTCTCTTCGTCGGTGCCTTTGCGCTTGGTTTTCTCTTTCTCTCGGCAGCCGTCTCAGTCAGCCTTGAAAGTCCGGAAGGTCTTTATGGGATCATTACCCTCCTGACCATGCCCATCTTCTTTGCCAGTAACGCCCTCTACCCGGTCAGTGCCTTCCCTCCATTTCTGCAGGCGATATCGCTTATTAACCCCCTCACCTACCTGGTGACGGGTATACGGTATTTCGCCATAGGGGGAGATTTCCAGGCCATCGGGATCCATTATACCGCTACACCGGGCGACATTCTCTTCGCATTCTTGTTTCTTGTCCTGTTCGGGGTGATTATGTTTGCCCTCGCCTGGTGGCGGTTCGGAAAGGCATCGGTTACCTGAACTTCACGAAGGGGATTCGGGAGAGAAGACCACAAGGTCTGCCGCTTTGAGTTCCTTGGAGAAGAGGGGAAAGTGGTAGTAGTCACTGAGTGCCATTTCTCTTAAAAGGGATTCGGGAATCGCCGGGCAGAATTTATACGTTCCCGGAGGAGGGAGGGGCAAGGCTTCTTCCAGCTTGCGGTCGGATCTCGATTTGACAGAGTTGATCAGATGACAAACACTTCCAATCGCATCTTTCTTCGGCGGATTTTTTATTGTCAGCGACAGGTCGGTGGCGGTGACCGCCAGTTTTTTTTCAGAAGCTCCTCGGAGAAGGAGCGAAAGGGTACTGTTCCATTTCCTCCCCCGGAAGGTATAGATGATCACCTCGGGACCCTTGCGCCCCTGCTGTTCGATGGCATACAGAGCTCCGTCAGTAATTGAAGGGAACTGGCGGATAGCCTCAAGGAGAAGTTCTTCCTGCCGGGCCGGAAGAGGGAGAACTGATCCCCCGCGGGCGACGACCTGCTCGACCGCCCGGCAGACAACAGACGAGAGTCCTGTCTGCCCGCCTGTCCAGAAAATGGTGTTCCCCTCCCCCTGCCCGGGGACAACAACCGCAAGCTCGTGGGCATCATCGCTCTTGATGAAGGTCCAGCTCTTTCCGCCAAGCGAGAAACTCTTCCCGCTGCCCCCGGCAACGAAACGCGAGTCCAGCTTACCGATAAAATCACCGTCAGGTGTCACTGCCCGGAATTCATCCCCTCCACTGATGACGGAGAAAAGGTCTTTCCAGTTGGAACGGCCAAAGAGTTTTTCTGATTCGTAGCCGGGCAGGAGCAGATCGCCATCCCCTTCAAAAAAACCCTTGTCAGTCATATGCGAGAGAAGTGTCTCCAGATCTTTTCCGCTGATTTTCTGGAATGAAGAGAGCCCTCTGACGAACCTCCTCATTTTCGTACGGGAACTCCTGCGGGACCGGAGAACCTCAAGGAGTATCTGCTGGACGAGGACATCGTAGGGTTTCTGTGGAGGGGAAAGAGGTTCGACCTCTCTTTTCCCGGCTGATTCGATGACTGCCACCATGCAGAGAAGTTCGAAGGGATTTCTCAGGAGGCAGGCAACATGGGGGGGTCTTCCCCTCCGTCCTGCCCTTCCCATCCTCTGAAGGAATGATGAGACCGAAGAAGGAGGCCCCACCTGGACAACGACATCAAGGTCCCCGATATCGATCCCGAGCTCAAGTGTACTGGTGCAGATGATGCACGCACTGCCCGCTCTGGAGAAGGCCTCCTCAGTCTCCTTCCGCATCTCAGATGATAGAGAGGAGTGGTGAACCAGCAGTTGCCCGACCTGTCCCGACAGGGCCTGGGTGACGTCTTCTGCATCTTTTCTGCTGTTGACAAACACAAGGGCCTTTTTTCCATAGACTGCTGCCGCAAGGGCACGCATCCGGGCTGCCGTTTTCTCTTCGACCACGAAAGAGAACCTCTTTTCTGTCGGGACCGGAGCGATCTGCACAAGGGCCCGGCCATTTCTGTCCCCGCTGAACCACGAGAGGATCTCTTCGGCATTCCCAACGGTGGCTGAAAGCCCTATTCTCTGGACCTTCCGTCCTGCCAGTCGATCGATCCTGTCGAGGAGGACCCGCATATGAACCCCGCGTCCGGATTCGACGAAGGCATGCAGCTCGTCAATGATGATGAACCGGACCTGCCGAAGGGAGGATGAGAGTTCCCTTTCCATAAGGAGAACTTCCAGCGATTCGGGTGTTATCATCAGCAGGTGAGGGGGCTCCCCATCCGGCCATTTCCTGTCCCCCCTCGGAACGTCGCCATGCCACTTCATGATGTCGAGACCATTCGGCAGACAGAAGAGAGAGAAACGTTCCTCCTGGTCGTTGATCAGGGCTTTGAGAGGGGCGATGTAGAGTGCCGCAATGCCAGGTACATTTCGGCGAAGAATACCATCTACAACGGGGATGAGCGCAGCCTCGGTCTTCCCTCCTGCCGTTGGGGCAATGATGAGGACATCATTTCCGGCAGAGATCTGCACATAGGCATCTTCCTGGACCGGACGCAGCTCGTTCCACCCCAACCGGTGGGCGAGGACCTCGCGAACACCTTCATGGAGGAGGGCAAAAGTGTCCATGTCTGAGGTTTAGATGGGACCGATGAATGCTTCTTGTTTTCGGAAAAAGGCTCAATAAGCTCCTGGAAGAAGAGAAGAGAAAAAAGAGATCAGCCAGGAGAAGAAGGCCCCATTTATCCATTCCATCTTCTGTACAGGTGGTGTTCAATTCCGAATATGTCCAAAGCCTTTCCCACGATATGGTCAACCAGATCATCGATTTTTTCCGGCCGGTGATAGAAGCCGGGTGCAGCAGGGAGAATTGTTACCCCTGCCTGGGACAGATGGTACATGTTCCGGAGCTGGATCGTATTGAGAGGAGTTTCACGGGGAACAAGAACAAGAGGACGCCTTTCTTTCAAGGTACAGTCTGCAGCACGAAGAAGGAGATTGTCTGCAAAGCCCGTGGCAATTCCGGCTATGGTCTTCATGCTGCAGGGAATGACAACCATTCCCAGGCTATTATATCCGCCACTGGCAAGGGGAGAGGTGAAATCAAAACTGTCATGGCAACGGGATGCAAGCCGGATCACATCATCTTCGTTCCATGCAGTCTCAATCCCGATCATCTTTCCGGCCATGTCTGTCATGATAAGGTCGGATTCGATGCCGAGATCCCTGACAGCTTCAAGCATCCGGATGCCGTACACAATTCCACTTGCACCGGATAGCCCAACAATCAGGCGCTGATGGTCTGCCATGATCTTAAGGATATCATCAGGGTTATATAATCATAGCCCTGCCCTGAAAGCCGGAACAGACCGATTCCCATCAGAGGTGAAAAGCCTTCGTTATCCGCGTCCTGATGGCCTCTTTCGGATATGCACCCACAATCGTGTCGGCTACCCTTCCCTGGGAGAAGAGGATAATGGTGGGTATGGCAGAGATTCCAAAACCTCCGGCGATCCTTGGATTTTTATCGGTATTACACTTTCCGAAGGTCACGATTCCCGCCATCTCCTTTGACAGCTCCTCGATGACAGGAGCCACCATCCGGCAGGGGCCGCACCATTCCGCCCAGAAGTCCACGACCAGACGGGGCTGGGAGTTCAGCATGGCCGGGAAGTTCGTTGTGTCAAGGGTATGGACGATGCCTGTCGGTTTCGGGTCTTCCGGGTGCAGCTTACTCTCGAACTCTTTGAGCTTCTTCTCGCGGATCCGCTGCAGTTCTTCATCCATGCACCAAGATATAGTTGAGAAGACTTAAGCTCTGCCATGACGTAAGACCGAAGAAAGAGGGTAAACTATATGTCTGCAGGTCATCAATATATACTCTCCCGAAAGCGAGGTGGGGTAGTCAGGATATCCCGACGGGCTCATAACCCGTAGATCGATGGTTCAAATCCATCCCTCGCTATTTTTTCAGCCAAACAACTCAAGTCTGGCCTGGTACGTCCCATCCAGAAATTCTACGCTGTGAAATCGCGATTCCTCCCCAGAGATGGTGACAGGGTAGCACCCTGTCAGGCATCCCGTGCAGAGGTCCTTTTGTTCAATGCCAATCGCATCAACAAGTGCTTCTAAAGATACATGGTGGAGACTGGTGGCGGTAATCCTTTTCCTGACATCTTCCTCACTCTTGTCACTGGCAATAAGTTCCTCACGGGTCGGCATATCAACGCCCAGATAGCAGGGGGCCTTAATCGGGGGTGAACCAATCCGGACATGGACCTCTCGTGCTCCTGCATCCCGCATGATCCCGATAATGCGACGGGAGGTTGTGCCCCGGACGATACTGTCGTCCACAAGGACGACGGACTTGTCCTTCAGATGCTTTCTGATCGGATTCAGTTTTATCCGGACCGCTTTCTCCCGCTCTTTCTGGGAAGGCATGATGAATGTTCTCCCCATGTAACGGTTCTTCAACAGGCTCTCAACGAAGGGGATACTAGACCGACGGGAGTATCCAATCGCGTACGCGGTTCCTGAATCGGGAACCGGCCCAACGGTGTCTGCTTCGACGGGTGCTTCCTCATGGAGTTTTGCCCCGATCTTCAGTCTGACATCGTAGACGAGCGCCCCGTCAAGCACAGCGTCGGCTCGGGCGAAATAGACATACTCAAAGATACAGTGAGCCCTCCGGGCGGCAACGGCGATCTGCATGGAACGCATTCCGTTCTCATCGATGCAGATCAGCTCTCCCGGTTGAACGTCGCGGATGAGGGTCCCCCCCAGCGCATCAATGGCCACACTCTCTGAAGCAAGGACGATTCCCTGTTCAGTCTTCCCGATACACATCGGTTTGATACCGAGAGGATCGCGGAATCCATAGAGAATCCCGTCTATCAGCATCACAACGGAGAATGATCCCTTTAACACCCGCATGCACCGCTTCACAGCGTCCTCGATATTGCCCGAGGTGCTCATTTCATCGGTGATTATCTTGGCGATCAGCTCGGTATCCGTTGTCGTGCAGAAGATCTGGCCCCTGCATTCATAGTCGTCCCTGAGTTCCCTGTCATTGACGAGGTTGCCATTGTGAGCGATTGAGATGAGATGATCTCTGAAGAGAAAGTTGAATGGCTGAGCATTTTCCGGGCGGTTGCCGCCAGTCGTCGGGTAGCGGACATGGCCGAGACCAACATTACCCGAAAGACCCTCGAGAATGGCCGGATCAAAGACTTCGGATACAAGCCCCTGACCCTTGTGCTTGTAGAGGCGGGTACCATCAAACGTCGAGATGCCTGCGCTCTCCTGCCCACGATGCTGAAGGGCATAGAGGGCGTAGTAGAGAGAAAAAGAGATACCGCCAGCATCCCTGATGCCAACGATTCCGCACATCAGCAGTCCTTAGTGAGTAGGGATCTTTGGTCTCTTATGTTCCCACTTGTAGCTTCTTATCCGTGTGCTCCTGCCAAATCCGCAGGAAGAGCACGTTCTATGCCGAAGGTGGAAGGAGATTTTCCCGCACCTTCTGCAGGCTATATGCACCTTGCCTGACCTTTTTCCCATTGATGGAGTGCCTTTCGACATACCTGCTTACCTCTCCCTTCTTTTTATTCCATAGATGGAGAAATATAGATCACGTTATCGCCGCGGACGATGAGGGTTCCGACACCGCGGACCTGCCCGCCCTCCACTTCTTCTGCCTTATCGAGAACAAGGTTCATGTGGACATCATACCCCTGCAGTACCCCCCGAAGTTCCCTGCCGCCCTTGAGGGAGACGATTACTGGCTGCCGGTTCAGCACCTGATCCAAAATATCCAACGGCCGCTTCGTCATAAGTTATCCCC
>JAJRBS010000021.1 GCA_028679325.1 Methanoregulaceae archaeon
CGGAAGTCGTTTGGCTCGGCCCGGGAGGAGCAGGAGGCGGTCATCGCCTCTTTCCCGGAGGTCGGGCTGAAGAACGCCCGGCAGCTCCTCGCCCACTTCGGGTCCGTCCGGGCCATCACCGGGGCGACGGAAGAAGAGCTCTCCGCCGTCGACGGGATCGGGAAGAAGAAGGCCCAGAGGATCGCCGGACTCTCGCAGAAGAAGTACGATTAGGAGAGGAGGTTTCTCGCCTCTATTCCTCTCTTGATGGCATTCATGAGTATGAGGACCCGTTCCGGGTCAGGCTCGTCCCTTACCCTGATGGCGAGGGCGGCGAGGGTCTCGTCCAGTGTCCCGGCAAGGTCCGATCCGGACCCCTTCCCGGAAACTCCGGGTGCACCTGTCCTTTTTGCGGCAGCCTGTTTCTCCCCGACCGGCCCTTTTGCAGCCTTCGTTCTGGCCTGCTCTTCCCTGCAGACCACGCAGAGGGTTTCTCCCTTGACCTCGAAAAGGGGGCACCCGCAGGCCGGGCAGGTCTTTGAGAGCATCTTCCCCCCCTTCAGCAGGTATTCGGCCATTATCTCGTCTTCGCTCTTCATAGCCTGATCCTTCTCTCCAATGTATTTTATCAAACTATATAAGTGGGAATATTTGAATTAATAAGAGAAGAGGGCACCGCATGGCAAATCCTGAGAGGACCATAGAGAACTGCATCCAGATGCTTCAGCACATCATGGATGACAGTACCATTCCGCGGAATATCCGGCGGGTGGCTGATGAGACGAGGCAGATTTTGATGAACCAGAATAAGGGGATCGGGCTCCGTGCCGCGGAGGCGATCTCGAAGATCGATGAGATAAGTAATGACCCCAACATGCCGGTCCATGCCCGGACCCGTATCTGGGAACTCGTCTCCCAGCTCGAGACCATCCCCCTTGATTAAAGAACTTTTTTTTCCGCGGCTTTTTTTCCCGGCCCCCGTTACCCTGTGACCGTGACCACCACAGTCCGTGTCCGTCCCTGGCGGACATCGAGCTCGAGGAGTACGATCTGCTGCCAGGTGCCGAGCAGGGGTTCATTCCCCGAGACCGGGACAGACAGGGAGGGACCGACCACTGCGGCCTTGACATGAGACCTCCCGTTCCCGTCGCCCCACCGGCCGTCATGGGCGTAGAGCTGGTTGTCGGGAGCGATCACTGAGAGGGCCCGCCGCAGATCCGAGAGCACCCCGGACTCGTGCTCGATGGTGGTCACTGCCGCTGTCGACCCGGTCACAAAGATGTTCACCATTCCTTCGGCGATCCCACTCTCCCCGACCACGGCCTTCACATCATGTGTGATGTCGATGATGTCACCCTCCCGGTCGGTGGTGACCTGAAACTTCTTCCGGTGCATGAGAGCTATGAAGGAAAGGGGTGGATTTGAAGGTTTTCCCCGCAAGAAGCGGTCTGTCATCTCGTCATCGATGAGCTCCCGCTGAAATCCCGGTATCTCCTGGACCGGGCTTTCTCCATATCTTCATATACTGCCCCGGCGAAACGGGGTGTATCCCGGAAAAGGCGGGCAGGACAAATGCACGAACTTCTCGAAGATCTTGACCCCGAGCAGGGGAAGAACATCATCCCCTCACCTCCACCTGACTGGATGGAGCCGATGCTCGCCACCCTAACTGAACGGAGGTTCTCTGACCCCGGCTGGATCTTTGAGCGGAAGTTCGATGGCGAGAGGTGCCTCGTCTTCCGGAAAGGTGGCAGGGTCCGCCTGCTGTCACGAAACCGGCATCGGCTGAACGAGGCCTATCCCGAGATCGAAGAGGCCATCAGGGGGTCAGGAGGAGCCGATTTTGTCGCCGACGGGGAGATCGTAGCCTTTGACGGCGATGCGACCAGTTTTTCCCGGCTCCAGTCCCGGATGCAGGTCACCGACACTGAGAAGGCCCGCCGGATCGACGTCCCGGTATTCCTCTACCTCTTCGACCTGATGTACCTGGACGGGTACGATATCACACGGGTCGGGCTCCGGTCGCGAAAGGAGATCCTTGCCCTGCTCTTCGCCTACACTGATCCCCTCCGGTACTCCCGCCACAGGGATGAGATCGGTGAGGAATGCTACCGCGAGGCCTGCACGAAGGGCTGGGAAGGAATCATTGCCAAGCGGGCAGCCGGGATGTACTTACACCGCCGGTCACCCGACTGGCTGAAGTTCAAGTGCATCCTGCAGCAGGAGTTCGTGATCGGAGGTTTTACCGAGCCGGCAGGGAGCAGGGCTGGTTTCGGCGCCCTGCTGATCGGCTACTATGACGGCGACAGACTGCTCTCTGCCGGAAAGGTGGGGACGGGATTTGACGAGCGGCTGCTGGCAGCGCTCTCCCGGCACCTCTCTTCCCTCGAGAGGGAGACCTCCCCCTTCTCTGACCGGAGGGAACGCGGGAAGGGTGAGCACTGGGTGGAGCCCGAACTTGTCTGCGAGGTGGCTTTCACCGAGTGGACCGGGACCGGCGTACTCCGCCACCCCCGGTTCATCGGCCTCCGGGACGACAAGGCGGCACGAGAGGTCGTGCGGGAGAGAGGGGATCAACCGGTATGAGAGTCGGGCCCTATGACGTCGCCGTCACGAACCTGAAGAAGGTGTTCTTCCCCGAGGACGCCCTGACCAAGGGCGATCTCATCAGCTATTACCTTGACGTGGCGGACACCATGCTCCCCTATATGCAGGGGCGACCGATCTCCATGGAACGCTTCCCGGAAGGGATCCGGGGAGAGGGCTTCTACCAGAAGGAGATCCCCGATTATTTCCCGGACTGGGTGGACCGGGTCAGCGTTGAGCTGAAAGGTGACCGGTCCCAGTTCCAGGTGGTCTGTGAGAAGGCGGCCACGCTCATCTTCCTCGTCGACCAGGGGTGCATCACCCCCCACACATGGCTCTCGCGGAGAGAGAGGCTCGACTACCCGGACAAGATGATCTTTGACCTTGACCCGCCGGGAGAAGACTTCGAACCGGTCCGGAGAGCGGCATTTCTTGTGAAGGAGTTCGCCGATGACCTCGGGATGCCGAGCTTTGTGATGACCACCGGGTCTCACGGGCTCCACGTCATCATCCCCCTCGATGCGAGCCAGGAGTTCGATGCCGTCCGGACTTTTGCAGAGGCTATGGCCGAATCCCTCGCCTCACGCCATGCCGCCGGTCTGACCACCGAGATCCGGAAGGAGAAGAGGAAAGGACGGATCTTCCTCGACACCCTCCGGAACGCCTACGGGCAGACCTCGGTCCCTCCCTATGCGGTGCGGCCCCGGCCCGGCGCCCCGGTCGCAACACCGCTGTCCTGGGACGAACTGCATGACACCTCCCTCCACGCCCGGACTTACACGCTCAAGAACATTCGTGAACGCCTGTCGATGAAGGGGGATCCCTGGAAGGAGATCGCAAGATGGGGGATATCCCTGGTCCCCCTGGCAGATCGGCTGCGGGAGCAGACCGGCCTCTCGCGGTGGACGTCCTGATGCCGGGAGGATCCGGCTGAATGCCTTCCTGACGGTGCCATGGATATGCTACCGATCGTCATCCTCACCATCGCCATCGCCTTCGCCTTCACCTTTACGAACGGGTTCCAGGACGCTGCCTCGATCGCCGCCACCTTCATTGCCTCCCGCTCGGCCTCTCCCCGGCGGGGGATGGCGTTCATCGCCGGTCTTGACTTCATCGGGGCCCTCCTCGGCGGGAGCGCCGTGGCGCTGACCATCTCTACCCTCCTCCTGCTCCCCCCGGACGAAGAACTGGTGTTGGTGGTGTTCTCGGCCGTCCTTTCAGCATCAATCTGGAACCTGGTGGCCTGGTACTACGGCATGCCGGCCTCCTCAACCCACGCGATCGTCGGTGGCCTGGCCGGGGCAGGGATAGCGGCCGCCGGTCTCTCGAGCGTCAACTGGGGAGTTGATGCGCTCCTGGCCTCACCACCGAAGCTCGAAGGTATGGTGTTGATCATCGTGTTCCTCTTCGTCTCATTGGCCATCGGGTTTGGTGGTGGGTACCTGATGAGGAGGAGCACTGCTCTCCTCCTCCGGCCTGCTCCCCGGTCGGCAAACAGGGGGATCGTGTCCGTTAACTGGGTCGCTGCCGGGGTGATGGCCTTTTACAACGGGGCCAACGACGGCCAGAAACAGATGGGTATCATCGCCCTGGTCCTCTTCGCCGCAGGCCTCTCCGCCGACCTGGCGGTGCCTCTCTGGGCCCGAATCGGCTGTGCTGTCCTCCTCGGCCTGGGCAGCCTGATCGGCGGCTGGCGGATCATGGCCACACTGGGAAGAAGGATTTTTATCATCCGGCCCGTTCATTCTCTTGACTCACAGATCTCATCAGGAACAGCGCTGGCCCTCTCAACTATCGCCGGGGCACCGGTCTCTTCCACCCAGGTGGTCATATCCTCCATCCTGGGGGTAGGGGCCGCACAAAATCCCCAGAAGATGCGGTGGACGGTAGGAAGGCAGATCCTGATATCGCTGCTGGCCACCATCCCATCCACCATGGTCCTGGGAGGCGCCATCTCCCTGATCGTCACCAGAATCCTCGGAGGCTGACTCTCATGACAGAAGAGGAGCAGGAAAAGAAGCAGAAAGGAAATATCCTTGACAGGATATTTCCCCCCCGCTACGACTTCGAAGGCATGCTCGCCGGGCAGGCCCAAAAGACCCAGGAAGGGGTGGAGGTACTGGTCGTATGGCTCGAGAAGAATGCAGCGGAGGACCCGGCTGAAATCTGCCGTATCGAGGCCGCAGTCGATGAGTTCCGGTACGATATGGAAGACAAGCTGAGAGACGCCTTCTCCACCCCCTTCGACCGTCAGGACATCTACCGACTCTCCCGCCAGATGGACTACATCCTGAACTTCTCCTGCGAGACCGCCCGGGAGATGCATGTCTTCGGGGTCAGCCCCGATCCCCCTATCCTCGCAATGGCACAGGCCCTTCTCCACGGGACACGGGAGGTCGCGGCTGGCGTGGAACTGATGGGATCAGACCCCGGGAGCGTGCAGAGGAGCATCCGGGAGGTCCGGGAAGCGATCCATACCCTTGATGACTGCTATATAGCTGGTATGAAGGAGCTCTTCGCGAGCGGTGAGGCCATCGATGCCCTGAAGAGGAGGGAGATCTACCACCACCTCCGGGACGCCGGAAGAGCGCTCCGGGATACCGTCGATATTCTCCACCAGGCCGTGGTCGGGATCGACCTGGCCCGGTGATCACCACCCCCATCGAGATGCCGCACCCTTTTGACGAGAATTGAATATCCGGCATGACAACGGGGTCACGGTCCGGAACATATCTGCACTACCGGTCCTTTCATCGACGGAAAAGGATTGAAAAAAGAGTATTATTCCGGGGATCTTCCCTTCTGTTCCGGGGGAGTGGCCGGAGGGGGGTTCTGTTGCGCACCATCAACCGGGAGGTCTTCAGTCGGCCCGGGCTTCCCGTTCTCGATATCGGCCCGGACCACAGCGATGCCAACCACCCGGTCGTTCTCATCGAGCCGTATGATCTTCACCCCTTTGGTCCCGCGCCCGATCACCCGGATCTCGTTGACCGGGGTCCGTATCACCACGCCTTCGGCGGTCATGACCACGATCTCGTCCGTATCAGACACGGCACAGGAGGCGATGACCACCGCTTCCCGCTCGAGCGTCATGTTCCTCACCCCCATTGTCCCCCTGCCGTGGCCCCTGAACTCATCGAAATCGGTCCTCTTCCCAAAACCGACATCGGAGATGGTCAGGAGCCGGTCTTTCTCGAGGAGTGTCACGGCTACCACCGTGTCTCCTCCACGGAGCTTCATCCCCCTGACACCAGAGGCGTTCCTCCCGACGGTCCGGACCGTCTCTTCGTGGAAGCGGAGGCTCTGGCCATACCGGCTGGTCAGGATGAGCTCTTTTGTGCCGTCGGTCAGGATGACATCGACCAGCTGGTCGGTGCCCCGCAGCCGGATGGCATGAATCCCCATGGAACGGGGGGAAGAGAACTGGGAAAGCGGTATCTTGATGACCTGACCGAGTCTCGTGGCAAAGAGCAGGAACTGTCCGTCCAGGAACCCGCTGACCGGGATGACGGTGGTGACAACCTCGTCTTTCAGGTTGAGCAGGTTCACGATCGGCTTCCCCTTCGCCACACGCGAACTCTCCGGTATCTGGTAGACCTTCAGCCAGTAGACACGGCCGGTGTTGGTGAAACAGAGCAGGTAGTCCTTGATGTTGGCGATGAAGACCGAGTCGACGACATCGTCCTCCTTGGTGATCATCCCGGTGATGCCATGTCCCCCCCGCCGCTGTTTCCGGTAGGTGTCGAGGTCGGTCCGCTTGATGTAGTTAGCGGTGGTGATGGACACGAGCACCGTCTTGTCCTCGATGAGGTCCTCGTTGGAGAGGTCAATGGCATCCTGTTCGATCCGGGTTCTCCTCTTGTCCCCAAACTTCTCTGCTACCTCGAGGGTCTCCCGCCGGACTTCCGCCCGGATGTTGGCCTCGCTCGAGAGGATCAGTGACAGACGGCCGATCTCTGCCTCGAGCCCGCCCTTCTCGTCGCTTATCTTCTGCCGTTCAAGCGCTGCGAGCCGGCGGAGCTGCATCTGGAGGATGGCCCCGGCCTGGGCCTCGTCAAGGCCGAAACGGGCCATCAGAGCGTTCTTCGCGTCGTCCACGGTCTCCGATGCCCGGATGGTGGCGATCACCTGGTCGATGGCTGCAAGGGCGATGAGGAGGCCGTCGAGGATATGGACCCTCTCGCGGGCCTTCCGGAGTTCGAACTCCGATCGGGCTCGGATCACCGAGACACGGTGCTGGATGAAATGCCCCAGGAGTTCATGAAGGGTCAGGATCCTCGGCTGGTTGTCGACGATGGCATAGTTGATGGCCGAGAAACCGGACTCAAGCGCGGTGTTCTTGTACAGGTTGTTCAGGACGACCGGGGGCATGGCTCCCTTCCGGAGCTCGAAGACCACGCGGATACCGTCCTTGTCCGATTCGTCGCGAATATCGGTGATGCCTTCTATCCTCTTGTCCTTGACCATGTCGGCAACGGTCGAGATCCACTGCGCCTTGTTGACCTGGTAGGGGAGCTCGGTGACGATGATCCTGTCGTTCTTGTTCCCGCCGCCGGCCTCTTCTATCCCGGCCATTCCTCTGACAACCATCCGGCCCTGGCCGGTGGCATACATGTTCCTGGCCCCCTCCATGCCCATGAGCATCCCCCCGGTCGGAAAATCGGGGCCGGGCATGACCCTGAGAAGCTCCTCAACCGGGACGCCCGGGTCATCGAGAAAACGGACGACCGCCGAACAGACCTCGCCCAGGTTGTGGGGAGGCATCTTCGTGGCCAGCCCCACAGCGATACCGTCCGACCCGTTCACGAGCAGGTTCGGGATCCGCGCCGGGAGGACCACCGGCTCCTTGAGAGACTCGTCGTAGTTCGGGACGAAGCCGACCGTCTCCTTGTCGATATCCTCGAGGAGGGCCTCGGCGTAGGGCGTGAGCCTGACCTCGGTATAACGGCTGGCGGCAGCGGAATCCCCGTCCACCGATCCGAAGTTACCCTGCCCTTCCACCAGCATGTGTCTGTAGGAGAAGGGCTGGGCCATCTTGACAATGGTGTCATAGATCGAGGCGTCACCGTGGGGGTGGTACTTCCCCATGACATCTCCCACCACTCTCGCGCTCTTCTTGGTGGGCTTGTCGCTGGTGTTCCCCATCTCCCACATGGCGAAGAGAGACCGCCGGTGGACGGGTTTGAGACCGTCGCGGACGTCGGGGATAGCCCGGCCGATGATGACGCTCATCGCATAGTCGATGTAGGAGGTCTTCATCTCCTTCTCGATGCTGACCTCTTCCACCCTGGTCACGGCCTTGCCGGTCTTCTCCTCAGATGTCAAGGTTCGTCACCTCGCGGGCGTGCCTCTTGATGAACTCCTTCCTGGCCTCGACGTCTTTTCCCATCAGGGTCTTGAAGATCTCGGTGGCCTCCATGGCGTCCTCGATCCGGACCTTCTTGAAGATCCTCTTTTCAGGGTTCATGGTTGTGTCCCAGAGCTGCTGGGCATTCATCTCGCCTAGACCCTTGTACCTCTTGACCGAGACCCCTTTCTCCCCCATCTCGGCAAGAGCGCTCTTCATCTCCTCCTCGCTGTAGGCGTACCTCTCCTGCTTTCCCTTCGTGAGCGAGAAGAGCGGGGGCTTGGCGATGTAGATATACTGGGCGTCGATGAGCTTCGGCATCCACTTGTGGAAGAAGGTGAGGAGAAGGGTCCGGATGTGCGAACCATCCACATCGGCATCGGTCATGATCACGATGCTATGGTAGCGTGCCCGGTCGATGTCAAAGTTCTCGCCGATCCCGGTCCCGATGGCAGAGACCAGGGTCTGGATCTCGACATTCTTGAGTATCTGGTGCTCGGCGGCCTTCTCGACGTTCAGTATCTTACCCCGGAGTGGGAGGATGGCCTGGAACTTCCGGTCCCTTCCCTGCTTCGCGCTTCCCCCGGCCGAATCCCCCTCGACGATATATATCTCGGACTTCTCCGGGCTCCGCTCAGAACAGTCGGCGAGTTTGCCGGGAAGTCCGGCGCTCTCCAGAGCCCCTTTCCGGCGGGCCAGTTCCCGGGCATGCCGGGCTGCTTCCCGGGCCCGGGCAGCCGAGAGGGCTTTTTCAACAATGATCTGGAGGACTTTCGGGTTCTCGTCGAAATATTCGGAGAGGGCGGCATAGACCAGCGAATCGGTGATCCCCTTCACATTGCTGTTCCCGAGCCTCATCTTGGTCTGGCCCTCGAACTGGGGGTTTGCCATCTTGACCGAGACGACAGAGATCATCCCTTCCCGGACGTCCTCGCCGCGAAGTGTTATCTGGGAATTCTCCTTGATCAGGCCGTTTCGCCGGGCCATGGCATTGATTGCCCGGGTGATGGCGCTCCGGAACCCCTCAAGGTGCGTCCCGCCTTCCCGGGTATTGACAGAGTTGACATAACTGAATATCTTCTCGTCATATCCTGTCGTGTACTGGATAGCCACCTCGAGCTCGAACTTATTCTCGGGATCCTTCCGTGAGATGCTGATCGGGACAGGGGAGAGGCAATCTTCCCCTTCGGCCAGGTAGGTCACGAATTCCGAGAGCCCACCTTCATAACAGTAGGTCTCATGTGTCCCCTCCCCGGGGCGATCGTCCTTTATCCGGATAGCGAGACCTGCATTTAAGAAAGCCAGTTCCCGGAGCCTGTGCGCCAGAACGTCGTAGTCGAAGGTCGTTGTCTCGAATATCGTGGAATCGGGCGAGAAGCTGATGCTCGTCCCGGTCAGTTCCTTCTGGAACTGGCGAAGGAAGAGGCTCCGCTCCCCCTCACTCCCGTGGCCTTCAGGGGCGTCCGCGATGACCGGCATCCTGCCGTACCACTTCTGGTAGCGCGACCTGAGCTCGGCGAGAGTCTCCTCCCGGGAGGAGCAGGGCGCAATCGTCTTTCCCTGGGAAAACCGCATGTCGTAGATGTTCCCGTCCCGGTAGACACGGGCGTCGAGCCAGGCTGACAAGGCGTTCACCACCGAGACTCCCACGCCATGGAGACCTCCCGAGACCTGGTAGCTCTCCTTGTCGAACTTTCCCCCTGCGTGGAGGACGGTGAGCACCACCTCGAGGGCGCTCTTCCCGTTCTTCTCCATGGCATCGACCGGGATCCCCCTCCCGTTATCCTCCACGGTTATCGAGCCGTTGGAGTTCATCATCACCCAGATGCGGGTACAGTAGCCGGCCAGCGCCTCGTCAATGGAGTTGTCGACCACTTCGTAGACGAGGTGGTGGAGACCGCGGGTATCGGTACTGCCGATGTACATCGCCGGGCGTTCCCGAACCGGCTGGAGACCTTCGAGAACCGTTATGTGGGAAGCGTCATACGTATCGGCCATGGGTATCCTCCCCGAAAAAAGGGATAGCGCAATTGATCGTGACCGTCACAC
>JAJRBS010000027.1 GCA_028679325.1 Methanoregulaceae archaeon
GGGAATGACCGAGCCGGGCAGCCACCGCGAGCCGATAACAATGTCCGCTCCGTCAAGAGCCTCTATCAGCCTGTGCACCTGGGCAAGCGATGTCGACCCGTCGGCGTCCATGTATCCCAACACCGGAGATCCAGCATGCGAGAATCCTTCCCTCACTGCCCCTCCCTTCCCGAGTCTCCTGCCGTAGGAAAGGCAGATCAGGTCAAGTTCCGGCCGTGAACCTGAGTACTCCCGCACGATCTCTTCTGTGTCATCGGTGCCGTCACATACGACGATGAACTCCCCGCTGTCAGCCGCAATCTCTGCCAATACCTTCCCGATTCTCTTCTCTTCGTTATAGGCCGGGATGACGATGGTGTAGGGATGGATCATCGATGGAAACTGACCTCCCCCGTCTATTGATGGCCTGTCAGGTGTTTCCTGAGTGCAGAGGCATCAGAATATTTCTCTGCGATCAGGAGTGCCTGTTTTCGAAGACGGTCATGATCTTCCCGGCACGACTCCGGGGGTGGCGCGTTCCGGAGGATTGATGAGACATTCTCCGTAATCTGGATGAGTTCTGTAGCGATTACGGCATTGAGCCAGACCAGGTCCCTGAGCAGCTCTCTCTCCTCTTCCGCATACATGCCTGATAGTTTGGAATCCATACGGTTAAATGATGGCGCCTGTGATCCGACAACCCTTATCCGCGGGCGGAGCATACCCGCATACGGGATGAATTATTACGACAGGATACAGAAGGGGGGCAGGGATGCCAACCCGTTCTTCACCCTCATGGGCGTGGAGATCGGGGAGATGGGAAAGGGATCAGCTATCCTCCGTATGCCCGCCCGTCCGGACATGATGAACGGCGAGGGATGGCTCCAGGGAGGGATCTTTACAGCCCTTGCCGATGAGGCCATGGTGCTTGCCATCTACCCGCTGCTTGGTCATGATGAACGGATCGCTACCATAACGGAGACGACGAGTTTTTTTGCCGGGGCAAATGAGGGGGCGTTGGTCGCCCGGGGCAGGCTGGTCAAACAGGGCAGGAGGGTGATCTTCGCCGAAGGAGATATCATGGCCGAAGGATCGGACCGCGTCATTGCCCGATCCGCTGCGGCCTATGCGGTGTTGCGGCCGTGACCTTTTCTCCCTGGTTTCCCCGGTCATGAATAAGACTATCTTTATCCGGGTGCCATGAGAATAGAAGAGACATAGCGACGGTGGGTTGGTTATCTGTGAAGTATATTTTCATAACCGGGGGGGTGATGAGCGGCCTTGGCAAGGGCATCACTGCAGCTTCGATCGGGAGAATTCTCAAGAACCGGGGTTTCGCCGTGACTGCAGTGAAGATCGACCCCTACTTAAACATCGATGCCGGGACCATGAACCCGGGCCAGCATGGGGAGGTCTTTGTCCTTTCCGACGGGGGTGAAGTTGACCTCGATCTCGGCAATTATGAACGGTTCCTGGATATCGATCTCTCGTCACGCCATAACATCACTACAGGTAAGATCTACCGGAGTGTCATAGAGAAGGAGAGGAGGGGGGACTATCTCGGCGAAACGGTCCAGATCATCCCGCACATCACCGATGAGATCCGGTCTTGCATCCGGTCAGCGGCAGAGGAGGGGATTCCGGGTGAGGGGCCGGCTGATGTCTGCCTCGTTGAAGTGGGTGGAACGGTCGGCGACATCGAGAGCATGCCATTTCTCGAGGCCGTCCGGCAGATGAGAGGAGATCTCCCGCACACCGACACCGTCCTCCTCCATGTCACCCTGATCCCTGAAGACACCATGGGAGATCTGAAGACCAAGCCCACGCAACATTCAGTCAAGGCACTCCGTGAACTCGGCCTCCTCGCCGATCTCATTGTGGGACGTGGAGAGCGGCCCATAGGCCCTCATACAAAGCGGAAGATCTCGGCCTTCTGCGACCTTCCCGTACAGGGAGTCGTCAGTGCAGCGACAGTTCCTGACATCTACCAGGTGCCCATGGAGATGGAGAAGGAAGGCGTCGCTGAGGTCCTCTCGAGCCATCTCGGGCTGGCCCCGGTAAAGACGAACAATGAATGGTACAGCCTCGTATCCCGCGAGTATACGAGCAGGGTCCACGTCGCGGTGGTCACCAAGTACGGCATTGAGGACGTGTATCTCAGCATCAAGGAGGCGCTCAAGCATGCCGGCCGGGCCCTCTCCACGGAAGTAAAGATCACATGGCTTGATGCTGAAAGGCACGAAGAACACCCGCTCGGAGAGTTCGACGGAGTCCTCATCCCGGGAGGATTCGGCAAGAGAGGCCTCGAAGGAAAGATCGAGGCCATCCGCTTTGCCCGGACGCAGAAGATCCCCCTCCTCGGTCTCTGCCTCGGGTTCCAGCTCTCAGTCGTGGAGTATGCACGGAATGTTCTTGGTTGGGAGGATGCTACGAGCGCGGAGATTGGGGAGGGAAAGCATGTCATTGCCATTCTTCCCGAGCAGGAAGGGGTCACCGATCTCGGCGGAACGATGCGGCTTGGTAACTACCCGGTGACGCTGAAGCAGGGATCATTGGCCATGAAGATCTATGGCCAGAAAGAGATCATCGAGCGGCACCGTCACCGTTATGAAGTGAACCCCGTCTTCCTTCCCGAACTCGAGAAAGGAGGCCTGGTCTTCTCCGGTATATGGAAAAACCGGATGGAGATCTGCGAGATCCCGGACCACCCCTTCTTCCTGGCCACACAGTTCCATCCGGAATTCAGATCGCGGCCGACACGTCCCGCCCCGGCATTCCTGGGATTTGTCGAGGCCTGCAGCAGCCAGCGCTGCCGGGGTTGATGCCGGATGGTGAATGCCGAGCGATTTGTCCGGGATGCTGTCGAAGAGATCCGGAAAGAGTCGGGGGGAGACCGGGTGGTGATCGCTTTATCCGGGGGCGTGGACAGCTCGGTCTGCGCAGCTCTTGCTGCAAAGGCCATCGGAGACCGGCTCGTCCCGATATACGTGGACACCGGTCTCATGCGCAAGGGAGAGACCGACCGGATCGAACAGATGTTTGGTCATCTCAACCTCGATATCGTCAGGGCCGGTGATGAATTCCTGACGGCCCTGTCTGGTATATGCGACCCTGAAGAGAAGCGGAAGGTGATCGGGGAAAGGTTCATCCGCGTCTTCGAGCGTGAGGCGAAACGGACGAAAGCCCACTACCTGCTCCAGGGTACCATCTATCCCGACCGAATCGAGAGTGAAGGGGGGATCAAGAGCCACCATAATGTCGGGGGAATGCCGCTCGAGATGGAGTTTAAAAAAGTGATAGAGCCGCTCCGGGACCTGTACAAGGACGAGGTGCGGGATGTTGCCGGGGCACTCGGACTCCCCCGGGAGATCCAGCACCGCATGCCTTTCCCGGGCCCCGGCCTCGCGGTCAGGATCATCGGCGAGGTGACGCCGGAAAAGGTGGCGGTGGTCAGGGAAGCCAATGCCATCGTAGAGGAGGAGCTGGTCGACAGGTATGTTCCCTGGCAGTGTTTTGCAGCACTCCTCGGCCTCGGAACCGGAGTCAAGGGAGATAACCGCGTGCATGGGTGGATCGTGGCTGTCAGGGCGGTTAATTCACGGGACGGGATGACGGCCGATCCCGTCGAGATCCCCTACGGGATGCTTGCAGAGCTCTCCTCCCGAATCACCTCCGAAATTCCCAGCGTGGCGAGGGTCGTCTATGACATCACACCGAAGCCCCCTGCCACCATAGAGTATGAATAGGCAGAGGTCTCAGGAATAGGAGAAGAGAGATCTATGACAGAATCGGATTACCGAGCCCTGGAAGCGAGGTACTACATGCCGGCCTTCTCCCGCGAGATCATGATCGAGCGGGGGTCAGGATCAAAGGTCTGGGACGCCGATGGGAATGAATACATCGACTGCGTGGCGGGAATCGCCGTCTGCAGCACCGGCCACTGTCATCCGGACGTGACAAAAGCCATCTGCGAGCAGGCAGGACGCCTTCTTCACTGCTCGAACCTGTATTACGTACCCGGGCAGGCTGAGCTCGCCGAGAAAATGACAAGGATATGCGGCCTTGACCGGGTTTTCTTTGCTAACTCGGGAGCCGAAGCAAATGAAGCCGCCATCAAGCTCGCCCGCCTTGCTACCGGTAGGAAGAGATTCGTGGCCTTCACCCACGGGTTCCACGGGAGGACCCTCGGATCCCTGGCACTCACCCATAAGCCCGCCATCCGTGAGCCGTTCCTGCCCCTCGAACCCCTCACCGCCTTCGTTGAATATGGGGACCTTGAGGGACTTAGGAATGCCGTGGATAAGGATGTTGCCGGGGTCTTTGTCGAACCCATCCAGGGTGAGGCCGGGGTCATATTCCCGCCAGAAGGATTCCTGGAGGGTGTCAGGGAGATCTGCGATGCGGGCGGTGCCCTGATGATCGATGACGAGATACAGACAGGGATGGGCCGCACCGGGAAGTGGCTTGCTATCCAGCATGAAGGAGTGATGCCCGACATCGTCACCCTTGCCAAGGGAATGGCAAGCGGGTTTCCCATGGGGGCCCTCCTGGCCCGGGAGGGATTGGTCTTCCATAAGGGAGAACATGGCAGTACCTTTGCTGGCGGTCCCCTGGCCTGTGCCGCTTCCATGGCGACCATCAGGGTGATCGAGCAGGTGCTCCCGTCAGTAGCCGGGAAAGGGGCACGATTTGCTGCCGCCCTGGCAGATCATAATCCCCGGTGGAAAGGGCTGATGATCGGTTTATCCGTCGGTGAGAACTGCGCGGCCGTCCAGAAGAACTGTGCAAAAAACGGGGTGCTCGTGAACTGCGCGGCGGACGGAAACCTGAGGCTCGTCCCACCCCTGGTCATCACCCCTGATGAGATCGATCAGGCGGCGGGCGTGATCGACGCCGCACTGAGAGAGAAGAAGGTCTGAATATTTTTTTAGCGGCTGACGGCAGAGGAGTTTATTTCCCCCGTCTGCAAACCTACCAGTGAAGAGCATGACCAGGGAATCCAAACGCGACCGTTCAGGGAAAGAAGCATCGGTGCAGGATCTGGTCCGTTCCTGCTACCGGTCCGGTGGCTACGTCTTCGCCTCAAAAGCCGAGGATATTTCCGAGAAATACGGCACAACCAGGATTGCCCGCCTTGCAAGCAATGAAAATCCGAGGTCACCGCCAGAGCGGGCTATCGAACAGGGCTGCCGTGCGCTTGCCGACGCAAACAGGTACCCCGATGAGACCATGCGATCCCTCACCAAAGCCCTTCGTCTCTACCACGGCAACGACTATTCTTTCGTGACCGGGGTCGGCATGGACGGGGTGATCGAGACCCTGACCCGGACGCTGGTGGATCCGGGGGACGGGGTTGCCATCTCCACTCCTACTTTCTCGTTCTACCGGCTGGCAGCCCTGGCACAGGCCGCACAGGTTGTCGAGATTCCCCGGGGGCCGGATTTTTCCGTCGATCCCGAGCTCTTTGTCCGGAAGGCGGGAAAAGTGAAGATCTCCTTCCTCTGTTCCCCGAACAATCCCACCGGTACAGTCACGCCAATCCCTGATATTGAACACATTCTCACCCATATCGACGGTATTCTGTTCCTTGACTGCGCGTATGTTGAATTTTCTGATACCGACTATCGGCCCCTGATGCAGGAGTACACAAACCTGGTGATCGGGCGGACAATGTCGAAGGTGTTTGCCCTTGCCGGTGCACGGGTCGGATATGCGTTTGTACCTTCGTGGCTGGCCCCCTTCTACCTGAGGGCATCGACCCCGTTTGTCCTCAATGCCATATCAGCACAGGCTGCCATCGGAGCCCTGGAGGAAAGGAGCTTTGTCGACGAGACTATCGCTCATGCCCGGTACTGGCGGAAGCGGTATGAAGACGAGATAAAATATCCCGTGTTCCCGTCGGGCGCCAATTTTGTCATGGTCGATGTTGCTCCTTTCACCGGAGATGAAATGGTTGCTCTGCTGGCAGAACAAGGGGTCATTGTGCGGTCCTGTGCCAGTTTCACCGGGCTCGCCAACAAGTACATCCGGGTGAGCATTGGGCTCGACCGTGAGAATGAGCAGTTCCTGGCAGCAATCAACAGTATCTAAAAAGACCATGCGATCAGATGGATTTCGGACTGGTGGCAGATCTGTCTTTCTCCCGTCTTTCCACCCGGGGTCAAACGCTTATCTAGTTTAGAGACATATCTTCCGGCCTGAACCGGGAATCCGGGGCCTTTGGGAGGTGTTCGAGACTTTGATGTACGGAATCACCGGGACACCCGGGACAGGCAAGAGTTCACTCGCAGAGATCCTTGAAGCCCGGGGTTTTCGCATTCTCCATCTCTCCGAGACATTCGGTCCCTACCAAATGGGCCGGGACACCGACCGGGAAACCATGGTCATCGATGAGGAGAGATGGGCACGGGAATTTGGCGGGTTCGAGGGGATCGTCGAGGGTCACCTGGCCCACCTCCTCCCCTGTGACAGAATCGTTATTCTTCGCTGCCGGCCGGATGTCCTCGCCTGCCGGCTGGGGGAGAGGGGGTATCAGAAGGCCAAGATCACCGAGAACAGTCTTGCCGAGGCCCTCGATGTGATCCTGATAGAGACACTCGAGTCATTCTCTCCTGAACAGATTTATGAACTGGACACAACAGATAAGACTATCCACGAGTGTGCAGACCTCGCAGAGAAGTTCTTTCGCGGCAACCTCCCGCCCACCCATGGTTCTCTGGACTGGTCCTCGTACATAGGAATTGATGAATGACCCTCGATACCTTCCGCCCCCATCTCACATGGATATACCGGCCTTTCGTCAATATCGCCCTTCGCATCGGCATCAAACCGGATCATTTCACCATCGCCGCGTTCTTCGTCGCCGCATGCGCCGGTCTCGCCTTTTATTTCTCGAATGTTGTTCTCGGGACATTCTTCATCATGTGCAATGCGGCCTTCGATTCCATGGACGGGGCAGTTGCCCGGGCCATGAACTCCCAGAGCAAGAAGGGAGACTTCCTCGATCATGTCGTCGACCGTTACGCCGACATCTTCATCATAACCGGCATATTCGCCGGGGGGTTCGCTCCCTGGCCCATCGGGGTGTTTGCCCTCGTCGGTGTCCTGATGGTCTCCTACCTCGGCACCCAGGCCCAGGCTGTGGGAGTCGGGCGATACTACGGAGGATTTCTCGGCAGGGCAGACAGGCTCCTCCTCATGATCATCGCCGGCCTCCTGACAATCCTTTTCCCCGAAGGATTCTATGGACTCTCGTTCCTGGGATGGCTGCTGGTCATCTTCGGTGTGATCGGCAATATTACCGCAATCCAGCGGTTCATCTATGTCTGGGGTGAACTGAAGTGATCGGATTCCCGATATCCAAATGTCGGTTTTAAAAAGATTGTGTTGGAACGGGAGGACGTAATTTCAGACCAGTAACCTGCCCGTCTTTTTCCCTCACGTCAGGAGAACCATGAATCGAGAGTTTTCTGCCCTGCCTTTACCCTGAGGCCTTCAAGGGACTTTTCAACCCTGTCTGGTGTAAAATCGTATCCGTCCACCAGCATCTTCATCAATCCCTCCCGGTCTGGCTCCTTCCATTCAAGGGTGTAGTCTTCGGTTACAGGAGGGTCGAGGAAAAAGGTCATGAGATCCTCGAGATCGATCCCGGGGAGTTTTTCCTCCGCCACCTTTTCAAACTCGTTGTTCCTGACGAGTTTCAGGGCGGTCTTTGCCCCGATGCCTTTCACGCCGGCATTGAAATCCGTCCCCACCAGGATGGAGATCCTGACCAGGTCTTCCCGTGTGATGTTCAGGCCCTGCAGCACCTCAGATAGGATGATCCTTTCAGGGGTGACGGTAACCGTCCGACCGTGGACCTTTCGCTTTCCGCTGATGGTGAGGTTTCTCATGAGGACCGGCCCCCCAAAGAGGAGGGTGTCGTAGTCCTGCGAGACGATGTACCGGGCGTCACCCCTTGCGACCATCATCGCCCCCTGTGCCTCACCCTCGCTCGGTGCCTCGACATACGGGAGACCCAGTAATTTCAGGAGTATTTTCGAGCTGCCGATGATCTCTTCGTTCAGGCGGGATGATGAGCGTGCCTGCTTGTAGGCTTCTGCGATCTCTCCTCTTTTGAGAGCTTCCTGCCAGAGGTCGTGGGCCTCCTCCCGGGCAGAACGTCGTTGATCGATGGTCTGCTGCTTGAATTCCGGCGGTTTCCCGTCAAAGACGTAGACAGGAAGGATCCCTTTCTCCATGAAATTCACGGTCCGGAAGAGGATCCCTGACAGATGGGAGGTGATACGCCCTTTCTGGTCCATCAGCGGCGTCCCATCCGGCTGGCGGATGATGCTTAAAAATTGGTACAGGGCGTTGTGGGCGTCCACGGCAGCGATACCGGAAAGTGATTCCCAATTAATCGGGGTCTTGTAGTCAGAAATGATATCCCGCAGTGCGACGCCCATCTTCTCCCCCCCCGTTGATCAGCGATACACCCTTTTTGAGACCTCCTCGACAATGGCCTCGATCTTCCTGACACTGCTGTCGTAACGCTCTGCCAGCCTGACCGAGATCTCCTCGAGGTTGACCGAAATCATCCGTTCCCGGTTGGCGAGCTGCCTCTCGATTCGCCTCAGCCGGTGATGGATGGTGAGGAGGAGGCAGGCAAAACAGAGAAAGATCAGGAGGATGGCGATGATCGCTTCAGGGGTGGCCCCGAGCAGAGAGAAGAACCACCAGGTGGCGCCTGCGAGGATGATGATGAGTATTATATCTCCCAGATACTCACGTATATCCATGATTTTACATGATGAAGACCGGGTAATTAACTTACCTGTCTGCCATGGAGTCTTCTGATGAACCTGCCAAAGGTCGCTCTCTTCCTCACCATCCCGGCCATGCTGGTGGCCGTTGAGATCCTCGCCCTCTTCCTGTCCTTACCCCTGCAGACAGCCGGAATTACCGCGTTCGAGAATCCGGAATCCGTGGCAAACCCGCTCATCTTCATCGTGATACTCCTGGTCTTCACCGCCCTCCTCCTCCTCCTAATAAAATTCAAATGGAAAAATATCATCACCATCATCATCGGCGTCTCTATCTTTTTCACCTTCGTCTACATCTATGCCGGAATCACCATCTATTTCCTTGGTTTTATCGCCGGGAGTCTCGGAATCACCCTCGTCCTCTCCATCCTCTCGACAGCAGTCCTGTTCCTGTATCCCGAGTGGTATGTCATCGACGCACTGGGGATCCTTATTGCCGCAGGGGCAGCTTCGATATTTGGTATCTCGCTCTCCATACTCCCGGTCATCATTCTCCTGGTCATCCTGATGATCTATGATTTCATCTCGGTGTACAAGACCCGCCACATGATCACCCTCGCGGAGGGGGTTGTGGACCTGAAGTCCCCTATCCTGTTCATCGTTCCCAAGAAACGGGGTTACAGCTACATCAGGGAAGGCGTCGGAAGCATCGGAGAAGGAGAAAGGTCTGCACTTGTCATAGGCATGGGGGACCTCATCATGCCGTCGATCCTCGTGGTCTCGGCAAATGTATTCCTTGATACCGCCCGTGTCGGGTTCATCACAATCCCTTCCCTCGGGGCGATGATCGGTTCGGTCATTGGCCTCACCCTGTTGCTGACGATTGTCGGGAAAGGAAAGCCCCAGGCCGGACTCCCGCCCATCAACGGAGGAGCAATTGCCGGCTTCCTGGTGGGTTACGGAATTACCCTACTCCTTTGATTTTTCCCGATAGCCAAGCAGGGCATCGAGAACCTCACTGATGCCCTCCCCGGTTTCCGTTGACATGTTGAGATATCCGTCAAAATAGAAGAGATCAGATTTGTTCGCTGCGACGACAACCGGTACCGTTGCTATCTGCTCTATCTCATGCAGGAGCCTCACCTGCTCCTCGATGGGATACCCGCAATGCTCGCTGGCATCGATGATGCAGAGGATCACGTCAGCGAGGTTGATCATGGCCGTCATGGCCTGTCGCTCGATGGGATTCCTCTTTTCGGCAGGCCTGTCGAGCAGCCCGGGCGTGTCGATGAACTGCATCCTGTCCGGCCCGCTGAAACGATGGCCGACAATGATCCCCTTGGTGGTGAAGGGGTACGAGGCAATTTCAGGCGTTGCGGACGAGACCAGCCGGATGAATGATGATTTGCCCACATTGGGATACCCGACCACAACCACCGTGAACTCGTCTGCCACGTGGGGGAGTTTTCGGAGGACATTCCTGACATCGTTGAGAAAGCGGAGTTCATCGTCAATCTGGTGGACGACAGAGGAGAGCCGTGCCACCGCCCTCTTCCTGATAAGCGATGGATCCGGGGCCTTTCGTGTCTGATAGGCGAGGCCGGGTCCATGGTTCCGTGCCCATCGTGCGGCCCAGCCGATCGCTCCAAGGGACTTTTTTATCCGGTCCACCCCCCATAGGATGTCGACGATGTCCTGATAGAACTGAGGGAGCGTATCCAGTTCAGGGAAGGACTGCAGGATGAGGACGAGACGGTCGTGGACGGCAAGGTTGACGGACCTGACAAATTCTTCATTGGCCCGATCTTTATTCCGCTTCAATCGCATCTTCGATGCTGCCCGGCGAAAACTCCGGTCCAGGATCTCATCAGCTGTCGGCACAGTGGGGATATTTTCGAATTCCAACGGGATTCAACCCAATCAATATATAGGGAGAATCATATGATAAACCATTATGGATTTGTCCCTGATCCAGAAGGATATCCTCGTCACTCTCATAACCCTGTACCACCAGCATTCCCATCCGATCAAGGGGGAAGAGATCGCCGAGGTTATCAGGAGAAATCCGGGAACGGTCCGAAACCAGATGCAGGCATTAAAGGCCACCGGCCTTGTCGACGGCATCCCCGGGCCCAAAGGAGGGTATAATCCGACCGCCAGGGCCTACAAGGAGCTGAATATCGAGCTGACCGGCGGCGGATACGATGTCCCGGTATCCCGGGATGGTACGGTGATACCGGGAGTGAAGGTCGTCGAGGTGGCCTTCACCACCCTCTGTCATCCGGACATCTGTCAGGCCAGTATCCGTGTCATCGGCAGCCTCCGGGAATTTGAGATCGGAGATAAAATTACCATCGGGCCTACCCCGGTGAACAAACTCCTCATCAGGGGTGAAGTATACGGAAAGGACGAGACCTCGCAGAGTCTTCTCATTTCTACCTACGAGATGATCTCGCTCCCCAAGAAAGCCATAAAACACTACATGACCACCCCTCTCATTACCCTCCAGTCCGATGATACCATCGCCGATGCAATCCAGGCTTTCTCCCTCCACCACATTCATGGAGCTCCGGTCATGCAGGGAACGAAGCTGGTTGGTATCATTACCATGACAGATATCGTCGAGGTTATCGGGAAGGAAAAACTCCTCTCCACCCGCATCCGGGAGATAATGACTCCAGATGTGGTCAAGGCTCCTTCCGACGTTCAGCTCTATGAGGTGATAAGGAGGTTCAAGGAGAGGGGAATCGGACGCCTCATCGTTATTGAAAACGACTGCCCCATTGGGATTCTTACCCAGTCCGATATCATACGACAGTTTCCCACACTGTAAAATGAATGACAGAAAAAAGGGGAACTTCGGCCAGCAAAACGATTCTCCTCTCATGCGGCCCCGGATTCCTGAACTGCTATCCATCCGGAGGTTTTTGAACATATTTAAATATTAATACCACATCACTCTCCTTATGGCCAGAGTATTAGCCCGCAGCCTGTCAAAAAAGAAAGTAGTGACCAACGAAGGAAAGGTGATCGGCATTCTCAAGAATCTCATTGTTGATTATGAGACCGGGTTGGTGGTCGACCTGGTCATCCAGCCCGATCCGTCCTTTGATACTTCGGGATACCGTACCGAAAGTGACCGGCTCTTCATCGCTTTCGAGTCGGTCAAGGACGTCAAGGACTATATTATCGTTGATCGCTACCTTTCCAGAAAATAGGGCATATACCGATCGAGGGCTTCCAAAAAGCCTTCACCATACTTTTTTTGAGCCACATAGTCAGCAGCCGAAGCCAGGTCAGGGAGTGCATTTCCTACGGCAGCCCCGATGCCAGCATATCTGATGAGTTCGATATCGTTCTCGGCATCTCCAATCGCCAGGAAGTCTGCGGGATCAAGACCAAGCTCCCCGGAAAGATTCAGGAAGGCAAGTCCCTTGCTCATGCCCACCTCCTGGATATGGATGGCAAAGCCAGTATCGAGAATTTCAACCGGAAAGTCACGCACCACCTCACGCACCTCATCGACAGCAACAGTCCTTGCGAAAGCCAGGTCGGCAAACCGGTAGGAAGGGCTGTAGAGGTCAAGGGAGATTCCTTTCTTTTCGTAGTAAGCAGTCAGGGTTTTGAGAGCTTCCCGGACCGCGGCCTGGTTCCCCAGCACCCTGAGTTCGCTCCCACGGGCGGCACGGTACACCCCCCCGTTCTCGGCAATAATGCCTCCCTGGGTTCCGATCACCCGGGAAACGGAGTCCATAAAACAGGAGGTGTTTCCGCTGGCCAGGACAACAATGATGTCCTGATCGCAGAGGTCACGGATGCGGGTGATGGCACCGGTGTGGATCCTCCGGTGCCGATCGGTCAGGGTGCCGTCTATATCTGTAACCAGCCCCTTCAGCACGGTTTGAGACCTGCCTCCTCGACCATGAAGGGAGCCTCGCCTTCGGGAAGGTTCGGGCTGTCCACGAGGCGTGCGATCCTTTTGCCCCCCTTGCTCTTGCGAAGGTAGATCCGGAAGGTCGCTGTATGTCCAACGATGTTTCCCCCGATGGGCTTTGTCGGATCGCCGAAGAATACGGCCGGGTTCGAGAGGACCTGGTTGGTGACAAGGCCGACGGCGTTATTCTCATCGACCAGTTTGAAGAGGTCGTGGAGGTGTCGGTTCAGCTTCTGCTGCCGTGCAGCCAGAGTCCCGCGGCCCGCGTATTCCGCCCTGAAGTGGGAGGTGAGTGAATCGATAATGAAGAGCCGGGCCGGCTTGTCCGAGTCCCGCATTTCAGCGGCCCGCTCCCGTGCTGTGTCCATCATCAGCATCTGGTGATCGGATGAATGGGCCCTGGCCACATGGATATGCTCCAGGAACTCCTGCGGGTCAGCATCGATACCAAGCCCGATGACCATCTGTTCGATACGCTCAGGCCGGAAGGTGTTCTCGGTATCGATGTAGATCGCGCTCCCGTTCAGCCCACCCTCGTCTTCGGGCAGCTGGACGTTCACGGCCATCTGGTGGACTATCTGGCTTTTCCCTGAACCGAATTCGCCGTACATCTCGGTGATTGCCTGGGTCTCAAGACCGCCGCCGAGCAGGGCATCAAGGTCAGGTACCCTCGTCCCGAGTTTCCGGACCTCTTTTCTCTGCTCAAAAACGTCTTTTCCTGTCCTGAACCCGCCGATATCGGCCAGCTCACGGGCGGATTTGATCATCTTCTTGGCGACTGATTCGCCGATCTCGGCCGTCTCCGCGAGTTCTGCAGGGGATGCGGTCGCGATGCTCTCCACGGTGATAAATCCCGCCTCGCGGAGTTTCTCCGCGGTGGTTGGGCCAACACCAGGGAGGTCTTCAAGTTCCAGGGGTCCTTGGGTCATGTAACGTACCTCTGTCAAGAGAGAGCGTGATTCAGCCTTTCATATATCTTCGCGGCCATGCAGCGTGAAAGTATTGTTCCTGTCAAGGTCTGCAAGAAGTGTGTCCAGCTCAAGAGAGACGGCAACGGGGTCCTTCTGCAACTCCTCCAAAGAGAGGGTGACGATTCGTTCTCCTGCAAGCCGCCCCCGGACACGCACCTCGTGCCCGTGCGGGAGATCACCGCTGATGAGGAACCGCTCCCGGCCATCGTCAAGGAAGGTCCCGTTCCGGGTCACGATCACCGTTCCCTCCCGCTCCGTCTCCTCCCCCTGGTCTGGCAGGCAGACGCGGATGAACGACCCTGCACCGATATGCAACTCCCGTTCCCCTTCGCGGCCGCTCTTGACGGTGCCCTGGTAGACCGCTATCCGGTCCCCGGGAACCAGGGGCTGAAGGGTCCTGTCGCCCCAGAGCACAGCCCGCAGCACCGTCAGGCCATCAGTCAGCTGGAGGTTCCGGACCTGGCCCTGCCGGCCGTCCCGGGTGACGAAGGTCCGGACCGGTTGCAGGGAGGTGACCGTACCCTCGACTGAACAGGTCTCGCCGTCCTGGACCTCACTGAAAGTCATGAACCGGAAGGGGATCTCCTGATCTTCGGGGGTTACGCTGCTCCTCTCGTCTATGACATACTCCCTTCCGCTGCTTCGTGTCTTCTCGAGGGCGCCGGTGATCCGGACGACCATCCCCTCCTGCAGCTCGGCAAAGAGCCCGGGAGAGAAGGTTATGATCCGTGCCGTACCTTCCCTGCATGCGATACAACCGGCCAGAAGGACTGTCTCCGAACCGTCCCTCTTCAGGACCGTCCGGGGCTGATCGATGAAGAGAACCTTTGCCATCACCTCCTTTCGTTCAGCAGGGACAAAGGGGCCCTGGAGCTCTGAGCTGCAGATAATCTCGCAGGGTGACTGTCGCAGGGCAAGCACAACGATATCGTTTCTCCCTCCGGAGGCATGCTTCCCGATTATCTCAAGAACCTCGCCAGGCACGATCTCTGATGCGGCCGCGGCCTTCTCGTCCCAGAGCACGGCCCGCACCTGACCGGTCTCATCGGCAAGGATGATGTGCGCCACAAAGCCCGTCTCCCCGTCTTTCCGCGGAAATTCCCGCGGTGGTGAGACGGAGATGACCTTGCCGAAGAAGGAGAAGAGGCTGGATTTGCCGGAAAGTCCGCTGATCTTCACGTGGGAGCGGCCAAGCTCCTGCACAACGATCATCCCCGCGGTCGTCTCATCGATGAGATCGCCGCACTGTTCTATCTTCTCCTCCACGCGGCGCTCAAACTCCTCCTTGCCGATAAGGTCATCGACCAGGGCGTAGTGGAACTGCACGGCGGAGGATCCTCCCGCTTTATCGCTCCTGCCAGGGAGGGGTCTGCATAGCGGCGGTCAGGTCCGCCAGGTTTTCCTCCCGCCGCATGAGAGCTTCGGCATTTCCTTTCAGCAGAACTTCAGCACACCGGGGCCTGCTGTTGTATTGCGAGGACATTGAAAATCCGTAGGCCCCGGCATCGAGCAAGGCGATTAGATCGCCATCGGAGAGCTCCGGGAGCATCCGGTCATGGGCGAGGACATCCCCGGTCTCACAGATGGGCCCGGCGATGCTATACCGGAATTCTCCCTTCCTGTCAGCCTTGTTCGCGGCAATGACCTCATGCCAGGATTCGTACATAACCGGCCGGATGAGGAGGTTGAAACCTGCATCGATATTGGCAAATGTGCGGTGGGCAGACTTCAGGGAGTTGACCCGTGAGAGAAGGATCGTTGAGTCCGCCAGGAGAGAACGTCCGGGCTCGATCCAGAGCTCCGGGCTGATGGCTGCTTCCCTGATCCCCTTCGTGAAGACCGGCATTACTGCCCCTGCGTATTCTTCGGGAGAGGGGGCGGTTTCACCTTCCGACCGGTGATACGGGATCCCCAGGCCACCCCCGAGATCGATGAACTCGAGCATGACACCGCGGTCTGTTATGTCTGAGGCGATACGCATCATGACCTCGCAGGCCTGGGCGAATGGCTCGACGGCAAGTATCTGGGACCCGATATGGCAGTGGATACCGACGGGAGCGATGTTTCGGCAGGCGAGTGCTTCTTCGTATGCCGCGGGTATCTGTTCATGGGGGATACCGAACTTGCTCGTTGCGAGGCCGGTTGCGATCTTCGGATGAGTCGGGACCTCGAGTGCCGGGTTGACGCGAAAAGCGATCCGGGCTGTCTTCTTCCGCGATCCGGCGGTACGGTCCAGCTGCCGGAGTTCATCGAGCGAGTCAACCGAGACCGGGACACCTTTATCCACGGCGAGGAGGAGATCAGCCGGGCTCTTCGAGCTCCCGTTGAAGAGGAGGTCTCCTGGCTTCATGCCGGCAGAGAGGGCAAGATAAAGCTCTCCGGCGGAAAAGACATCGGCACCAGCACCGGCCTCGGCCAGGGCCCGAAGTACGGCAAGGTTGCCGTTAGCCTTGGCAGCGTACAGGATCCTGGTCTTCGGGTACCGGGCTTCAAGA
>JAJRBS010000028.1 GCA_028679325.1 Methanoregulaceae archaeon
ATCGGAGCCGTTGCCTCGGGCCTCTGCTACTATGCCATGCTCTGGAGGATCCGGAAGAGGATGGACGAGAGTCTGGATGCCTGGGCGGTCCACGGCGTCGGTGGACTGTGGGGGACCATCGCCGTCGGGATCTTTGCCGTTGCTTCCGTCAACGGTGCATCAGGACTGATCGAGGGGAACACGGACCTGCTGGTTACCCAGGTCATTGGTGCCGTTACCGTGATGGTCTTCGCCTTCGCTGTCACCTTCGTGCTCGCCTGGGTCATCAACCGGTTGATCGGGCTCCGGGTATCCGAAGAGGCCGAGTACGTAGGGCTCGACCTCTCCCAGCATGGCGAACGGGCCTACTGATTCCCTCCTCTCTTTTCCTTTTTTCACCCAGGGCGAGACACAGAGAGAGACCAGAATTAGACAACGACAGGGAAGATCAGGTTATGGCGGGCTCCTCTGTTACATTCTTTCCGATCTCAAAACTTGTATTTCAGGCCGTATCTTCCCCCTCGGCGCAGGAGGGCGTACATCTTCCTTCCGGGCATACATCCTTTTTACGTGACGGCACCGGAGAGGACGTTTGGTTCCTCCGGTATACCAGGTCACCCTTGTGAATCCTCATTCCCGCATCTCTCACCCACTCGTCCTGTCTCACTCGGATCTCAATGCCTCGATCGGGTCGAGATTCGAGGCACTCCACGCCGGGTAGACTCCTGACACGATACAGATGACAATCCCCACCGCCATGCCGAAGGGAACGTACAGCAGGCTTTCTGGTGTGAAGAAGTAGTCCGTACTGCCGACCATGGCCAGGACAACGACGTACCCGATCGCCAGGCTGAGCACTGCTCCGATAACAGCGCCAATGACACCCAGAATCCCCGCCTCATAGATAAACATCTTCCGGATCTCCGTCTTCTGGGTGCCGATGCTCCGGAGAATCCCGATCTCCCGGATCCTCTCGGTGACCGACATCATCATGACATTGAAGATCGATACGGCAGCGACGAGGAGCGAGATTCCGGCGATGGCCATCACGAAGCTGGTCATGGTGCCGAGCGTAGCGGTGATGTTTTCAAGCATCCGGCTGCTGTCCTGGACAGAGACCTGGTCCTCCTTCTTGTTGAGCTGGGCCGTGATCTCCGTATTTACTGCTGTGGCATCGTTGATGTCATCGAGCACAACATTGACCTGGTCGTACTCGCCTTCCCCGCCGTAGATGCCGAAGAACAGTTTCTCGCTGCCGATGATGGCCGAGTCGGTGTTCAGGTCCATGGACATCCCCCGCTCCTCAAGGATACCAACCACCCGGACCGTGGTGGTCTCGTTCTCCTCACCGATATCGAGCTTGCTGCCAAGCGTCAGGCCGAAACGATCAGCGAGGTCAGGCCCTATCATCACCGAACTGGTGCTCTTCGGGAATGCGCCGTCTGCCAGGGTAAAGATCTCGGGAAAAACCGCTGGATCGAGCCCATAGATCGTGGATCTACCCTTGCTGTCCCCCATCTCGATCCGGTCGGACCGGGAGTTCACAGCGTAGACCAGGCCATATTTCCCGGCTATCTGTTCGATATCCCGGAATTGATCTTCCGTGATCATCTCTTCTGTCGATGAAGAGGACATCCCGGCCATGACCGGGCGATCGCCCCCTCCGCCCCCAAAGCCGATATCAGGCCTGACCACCAGGATATTGGCCATCGATGAGAGCTCCTCTGTCACCGATAGGGTCATGTTGGCGCCCATCATCCCCATGGAGGCGATGGCCACCACCCCGATAACGATGCCGAGCGCAGCAAGGACCGAGCGGAGGAAGTGGAGCCGGACGCTCCTGACAGAGAGCTGGAAGATGATGTCTTTGACGATCATGAAATCCTCCCGTCCTGCATGACGATCGTCCGCCGGGCATGGCTGGCCACGACCGGATCATGGGTCACCATGATGATGGTCCGGCCTTCTCCGTTCAGCCGGGTGAGAATCCCCATGATCTGGCGGCCGTTCTCGGAATCAAGGTTGCCTGTCGGCTCGTCACAGAGGATAATCTTCGGGTCGTTGACCAGGGCCCGGGCAATGGCGACCCGCTGCTGCTGCCCTCCCGAGAGTTCGGGTGGACGGTGCGTGGCCAGGACCGGGTCGATGCCCACCATCTGGAGGACCCTGCTGACGTGCCCTCCTGCCTCGTCACTCTTCCGGTTCTTCAGGATAAAGGGGTATTCGACGTTCTCGTAGGCTGTCAAAAGTGGCACGAGGTTGAATTTCTGGAAGACAAAACCGATCATGGTCAGTCTGAGGCTGGTCAGCTCCCGGTCAGACATATCCCGGATGTTTCTTCCACCGAGGGAGAGGTTTCCCGATGACGGGACATCCAGGCTCCCGATCTGGTTTAAGAGGGTGGATTTCCCTGATCCCGACGGGCCCATGACCGCCAGGAACTCCCCTTCGTCAATAGCGAGGTTCACTTTATCCAGGGCGATGACATCCCCTGAGGGAAGGGGATAGATCTTGCTGACCTCATCGAGTCCGATTATCGGGTCGCTCCCCATGGTCACCACCTTTTCTATTTCCGGAACCGGTCGCCGATTCTCTTCGCATAGCCTTTCCGCCAGGCAACCAGGACGGCCACGCAGCCGATGATGATCACGGCGATCTCCAGGAAGGGAACCCGGGATATCCCGCTTCCAAAGGAGAAGAAACCACCGGCGCGGCGGTTATTTCCCTGGCCCCCGGGTCCTCCGGCAGTAAATGTCTGCCCGCTCCCGGATGTCCCCGAGCCGGGAACTGCCGGCGCTGCATTCCGGAGACTGATGTCAACCGTGTTCTGGTAGCTGTCCCCCTCGTCATCCCTGTACTCGATGATCAGGGGCACGGTTGAAGACCCCTGGGCGATGAAGGTAACCTCGAAGCTCGAGAAATCATCGGGTTCGAGAGCCCCTATCACGTAAACGGGATTCGGGTCAACCGCCTTTGCCGGTGCACCGGTGGTAACGGTGACCGCCTTAGCATCTTTGAGGCCGGCGTTAGTCACATCCCCTTTGATGGTGGTGTAGGAACCTCCCTGAGTCACCTCGACACTGTTCACCACCAGCTCGGCTGCCACCCTCCTTTCACCCATGACCACCGGGAGGGTGAGCAGGGTGTGGTGCTCGTTCGGTCCATTCCGCCATGAGACATCAAAGACGAGATCCGATGCCTTCGCTGCAGTGATCTCGAATGTCACATCCTTTTTCTCGTCGGGTTGAAGAGTGCCGACAAAGATCGAGCTCTGCGTCGTGCGCATCCCCTGCCCCTTCGGGGTAACGGTGACCGAGGTAACCTCGTTCTCGCGTGAATTGCCGACAGCGAGAGTTATCTGTTCCTTGCTCCCGGGATAAAAGGTCGACGGAGCATCCACCACCGAGACCATGATATCGGTGTCATCGACGCGGACGGGAACAGGATACCGCAGGCTCCCGGCACCAGTGACGTCGACATAGAAGATGGGGAAATACGTTCCATCCTCCACGTCTGCATCGATCATGAAGGTGAACTGGAGGGAGTTCCTGGACCCAAGCAGCCCCACCTGGTCGTAGGTCTGGTAATTGACAACCCTGAGTTTATCTGAGAGGAGCTCGACCCTGTCGATATCGATGGTCTCTGTTCCACTGTTGGAGATGGTAACCAACACTGTCCCGGTATCATCCTGCATGAAGATCTCAGGGTCCAGCCGGACCTCTGAAACAGCGATCTGTGCCTGTGATACAGAGGTCTCATTGGAGATCGCTCCAGATACTGACGCAATGGACAGGGCCATGACGAAAAAAACCAGAAGAACGCCCTCTCCCTTTCTGAACAATGGGGTTTTTTGTTGCATACTATCTTCTTACCCTGTCTCTGATACTGTAACGTATGTTTTACATTATGTTATAAAACTTTTACCATTCCCCTGGGATATGGTCCTGGAGTGCCCCTTGTTCCTGGGGCGTAGTGCGAAAAAAGGAGATAGTGGACCTATCCTTCGTACTGGAAAAGGTCTTCAACAGACACGGAAAAAAACCGTGCAATCCTGAACGCAAGGTCGATGGATGGATCATATTTTCCTTTCTCGATGGCAAGAATCGTCTGCCTCGTCACCCCCAGTTCTGCCGCAAGCGCTTCCTGGGTGAGGTCATGCATGGCACGATAGACCTTGATCTTATTCTTCATCGCTGTCCCAGTCTCCGTATTTGCGCGAGTAGTATATCCTGAATACCAGATAGAGGAGGATCAGAAGGAAGAGGAGGATCAGCTGGAAGAGTCCGAAGTACCCCATGAAAGGGCGATCTGGATGGACATTACGCACAATAACCCTGAAATTGTCCGGTGGAAGAGCAGGATTCGGCGGGGGGATGTGGAGCGGGGTAGAGAATCCTATCACGGCACTCCCGAGGCTCAGGGCGAAAAAGATAACCCAGAATACATCGAGCGTCCTGCTCTTCGCTTTCTCGGTAATGTAAACCGCCCGCTCGTCATCCTTCCTGTCTGAAACCTGCCTCCAGAGAACATAGAGGAAGACGAATCCGATGATGAACGATACCATGATAAGGAAAGGATTCCTCAACTGGACCGCCAGCCAGAAGATCCCAACTTCAACGAGGCCGGTGACTCCAGCCATAAGGTAAAATGTATTCTGTCTCATACTCCCACGATGTGTATAGTTTTTATTACATTTAGTAATAAAGTTTTAACTACATTCCCCAAAAAAAGAATGACTCCCTTCACCTATCCCCCGATATTTGGAATACCGCCAACTCTAAATAGTCTTAGGGAAAATTCCGATACAAAAGGAGGTTTTCATTTATGCGTTTTTCAATTCTCATCAGTGCTCTCGTCCTTCTTGCCATGATGACGGGAGCCGCGTATGGACAGACGATAGCCACTCTTCCTGCGACTGAACCCATGCCCGGTTCCGGGCAGGGATACTTCTATATCCAGTCCATCCCGACTGGATCCGATCTCTACTTCGACGGGACATTCAGGGGGGAGACACCGATATCCGTCACTGTTTCAACCACAGGGAATCCCCAGCACACCATTATGATCACGGCGCCCGGGTATGAAACATATCAGCAAAGCTATTCCGGCAACCCGAAAGATGGGCAGACGATCACCCTGACTGCCACCCTCACGCCCAGTGCCCAGACCGGAAATATCTACGTGACCTCTTCTCCATCGGGGGCTTCCGTAACCCTTGACCGGTCGCAGACCGCCACTACACCCTACACCTACACGAACATCCCTGTCGGAACACACGAAGTATCGGTGTATTACTCAGGCTACCAGACGTTCTATACCTCGGTGAATGTGAACAACGGCCAGACAACCACCATCAACGCCGTTCTATCACCAACCATATCGTCCGGAACCCTTTCGGTGAGTTCGAACCCCAGCGGTGCAGCGGTCTACGTCGATAACCTCTATAAGGGTACAACATCGACCACAGTCGGGAACCTTGCGCCAGGACAGCACGCGGTCCGCCTCAGCAAGGCAGGGTACCAGGACTGGATCGGCACGGTCAGTATCAGTGCCGGGGCTACGACGTACCTGAATCCCACCCTCATCGTCGATCAACAGCCGACCTATGGAACGGCCAGCATCACGACAATTCCCTCAGGTGCCAATGTCTATGCGAATGGCCAGTACGTCGGCCAGACCCCGTCCAACGGTCCGCTCTACTTCACTCAGGTTGTGCCGGGAACCTATTCTATGCTGATCTCGAAGAGCGGATACCAGGACTATACCGCGAATGTCCAGGTCCAGGCCGGGCAGAACTATGATTACCGGGTGACCCTCACCCCGGTGTCCAATCCGACGACCGGGAGCATAGCCATCTCCTCCTCACCGTCAGGAGCTGAGGTCTACCTGAACAACGTTTTCAAGGGCCTCTCGCCGATCACGCTTGACAGCCTCACCCCGGGGGCCTATACAGTGACCCTCAAGCTGAGCGGGTACCAGGACTGGCAGGCAGGAGCCCAGGTAACCGCCGGCCAGACAACCCAGCTCACCGCGACGCTGACAGAAGTGACAAGACCAACCCCGACGCCAACACAGACTGGAGGACTGCCGATCGCGGTCATTGGGGCTCTGGGGCTGTTGTTCTTGGTCATGTTCTCCAGAAAAACCAGATAAACTTCATTTTTCCCTTTTTCCCGGCTGGAAA